>NZ_JBISCE010000028.1:0-79499 GCF_044385685.1 Streptomyces sp. ALB3
TGGCGGAGGAGCCGCTGTCCTTGTCCCAGTCGTCCGCCGAGGTCACGGCGTATGCGGCGGGGACGGAGACCGCGAGGACCGCCGTGACGGCGGCCGATGCGAACAGGGTGCGGGCAGAGCGCATGGATACACAGTCCTTTCGCCACTCCCGCGCTGGCCGGCTGGTTGTCGGCTCATCGGATCACGGGTGCGACGTGATCCACCGTCAGCTGAAATCCGGGGGCGCACCACTCGGGAAGCCCGCATTCGAGCGACACGGTGGGCCCATCGTGTGACAGGGGAGCAGATGTCACCCGTTGGACGGCACGCCACGCCGGGGCGAGGTTTGGGAGAAGACGATCATCCGTGTAGGGGGCCCGGCGCCCGTGGGACCGGCGCGGGAGGCGGTGGCGCGCCAGGCCGAGCCGAAACGGCCGTCATTCCCTGAACCCATGGCCCGTCAGATGTGGCGCTCCGCCACCGGAGGGGACCATCAGCGAGGGCAATCGCCCTGGCAGCCGTCAGCTCGTCGGACGGCGCGGGGTCGGGCAGCCACTCCTTGCCGGACCCCGCGTCATGCCCCTCCCCCGGCACGCCGGGACCGCCGCAACCGCGCGTCCGGGGCCGTCGTCGGGCCCCGGACGGCATCTCCGCACGCCAGGGGCGCCCGGTCCCGGACACCGGAGACCGCGTCGCAGCTCGGAGGCTGCTGGCAGATCCCCGGGCCCGCCCGGGTGGTGAGCCGGCACGGGAAGTGGTGGCTCCCCGCGCCGGTTCACGGCCGTCAGAGGACGGTGCAGGCCTCACCGCCCAGTGTGAAGGCGTCCGGCTCGGTGTTGCCGCCGTTCGACGTGCCGGTGAAGCCGAAGCCCGCCGACGAGCCCGGGGCCACCTTGCCGTTCCAGCCGACGTTCGTCGCGGTCACCTTCGCCCCATCCTGCCGGTGGGAGGCGTTCCACATCTGGGTGACCTTCTGGTTGCCCGGGAAGGACCAGCCCAGCTGCCAGCCCTCATAGGCCGTACGTCCGGTGTTGGTGACCGTGACCTCGGCCTGGAAGCCGCCGGACCACTCGTTGGTGACCTTGTACGCCACGGAGCAGTCGGCCTCCGCCGGCGGATCGGTCGGATCCGGGTCGGGATCGGGGTCCGGGTCGGTGCCTCCGCCGCCGGCGTCCGATGACTCGCCGACCTGGATGCCCCGGCCGTTCGTGGAGACGTACACCCGGCCGTACACCCGGGGGTCCCCGGTGATGGCCGCGCCGGTCCATGCCCACTGGTGCGCGTCGTCGTTGATCCGCGTCCAGCCGGCTCCCGCGTCCGTGGAGCGGAAGATGCCCCGCACCCCGCCGATCTTCGCGCTGACGTAGACCGTCTGGTACGAGGCTCCGGCGGCCGCCTTGCCGAAGCCTACGCTGTCGGCCTCTTCGACCCCGGTGAACTCGGTGAAGCTCGTACCGGAGTCGGTGGAGCGCCACAGGCCGTACGCACCCGTCGAAGCGCCTCCCGCGAGCCAGATGTCGCCCTCGGCGCCGGGCAGGGCCTTGAAGCGGACGCTGCCTTCGGCCGGCAGCCCGTTCGCCTTCGCGGTGAAGGAGGCTCCCCCGTCCGTCGACACGTAGAAGGTGCCGGCCTTGAAGCCGTAGAACTTCTTCGGGTTCTTCCGGTCCGACTCGACGATCGCCCCTGCGGGGATTCCCGTGGACGCGGTCCAGGAGTTGCCGTACCCGGTCGTCCGGTGGACGGCGGCGCCGTCCGGACTCCAGACGAAGCCGCTGCCGTCCGCGGCGGCGGCGACCGTGCCGCCGCCGGTGACCCCGGCGGGCTCGGAGCCCTGGAACCAGTTGGCACCGTTGTCGGTCGAGAAACCGATGTGCGGGGCGGCGTCCGCGTTGCCGACCCGGACGACCGTGCCGGGGGAGGCCTCCGCGAAGTCCAGGCTGGTGGTCGAGTCCAGGTTCGGCGAGGTGAACATCATGGCGGGCACCTCGTCGAGGTCCGTGTGCCGGAAGCCTCCGATGTCACCGAGCGCGCTCAGCAGCGGCGCGCCGGAGGGCGGGCTCGCCAGGTCGTTGACGGCCGTCTCCTCCAGCCCTTCGACCATGGGCGTGATCCTGAACTGGCCGCCCGTGTCCCAGGCCGTCAGGTTCTCGGTGCCGTAGACGGTCGCGCCCGTGCCGTACATCATCCGGTTCGAGTCGAAGGGGTCGATCTCGAGGGACTCCGTCATCCAGCCCAGCTTGGGCGCGGTCTCCGGCGGGGACGGGGCGGCGCCCCAGCTGAGCCAGGGCACGGAGGAGACGTCCAGGGTGTAGCGGTTGGAGCGGGTCGGATAGCTCGTGTAGTCCCACGCCTGGGTCCATGTCGCACCGCTGTCCGTGGAGCGGAAGATCTGGGTGTCGGGCCACCAGGAGCTGTAGGCGGTCGCCATCAGGGTCCCGGGCTTCTGCCGGTCGACGGAGAGGCCGCTGAAGCCGTAGTAGGTGTCGGCCTCCGCGACGGGGCTGACGTCCGTCCACGCCCCTGACTCCGTGTCGTACCGCCAGATCCGTCCCTTCGCTCCGTCGTACGGGCCGCCCGTGTCACTCAGCGTCAGGTAGAGGTGGCCCGTCGCGGAGTCGAGTACGCCCTTGTGCGCGAGATGTCCGGTCGGCTGTCCGGCGATCCTGGACCAGGTGGAGCCGCCGTCCGTGGAGCGGTAGACGGTGTTCTCCTTGTCGGCCACACCGACGTATATGTCCTGGGTGGCGCTGCCCGCGCTTCCGGACCGCTCGTCGAAGGTCACCCACACGATGCCCTGGTTGTCGTTGCCGTATCCGCTGGTGTCCGACGGGTCCTGCGCGTAGTTGCCGGGGTTCGGGAAGGCGGTCACCTCCGCCCAGGTGACCCCCGAGTCGGTGGACCTCCACAGTCCGTGGCCGCTGGGAGCACCGAGGTACAGCACGGAGTTCTTGTTCGGGTCGACAGCCAGCCGCTCCCCCATCCCCCGTCCCGGCATGTTGCCGCCGAGCTTGAAGGGCAGGGTGGCCGCCTTCCAGGACGCGCCGCGGTCCGGGGAGCGCAGGACCGCTCCGTTCGTCGGGTCCCAGCTGTTGGTGTACGTGCCGACGGCGGCGTACACGTTGTCGGGGTCGGCCGTGTCGGAGGCGAGGCTCACCACGCCCGACCAGCCCCAGCGGTCCCAGTCCACCCAGTCCAGCAGCGGTGTCCACCGCTTGCCCGCCTGGTCCCAGCGGTAGGCGCCGCCGATGTCGGTGCGGGCGTAGGCGAGGTTCTTCTCCGCCCGGTTGAAGACGATGCCCGGCACGAACCCCCCGCCGTCGATCCTCGCGTTCTTCCATGTGTACGTGTCCGCCGCGATCGACACATCCGATGCCTCGGCTGCGGCTGGCCCTTCGTCCGAGCGTGCCACGGCCGGGCTGCCGGTGACCGACAACCCGGCGGTAAGGGCGAGTGCCGCCAGTAGGGCGGCGATTGGTCTGGCGCTCAAGCGCACGGAAACGTCCTCTCCGAGCTGGACCGCCGCACAGCGGCGGTAGGGGGCTGACACAGAGATGGGAGCGCTCCCATAGAGCACCCCGATGGTAGCGCCGCCGACCACCCGGGAGAAGTGGTGCGGCCGTTTTCATCGGATGACTGAGCCATCCCTCCCCCGCAGGCCGCCCCACCGGCACACCCGGGCGGCGCCGACCGAAAGGCACGCCTCCTCCACACATCCGCAGGCGGCGTGACACCCCGGACACATGAGGCAGGAAAGGGCTTCATAAATACGTCACGCATTGGCAGGCGATGTCCGAGAAAAGAGAGTCACCCTCAGCTTTTACGATGGCGTGAATACCGATAGTTCCCGATCTCCTGCGCCGGGCACATCACCCGCGTCCGGAATTACAGGACAGCCGTGTCGCGGAAACCTGCACACGGCGTACGCACACCGATCACGCGATCCGGCAGAGAATGCCAGGTCCGAGCAGGTAAGTGGGTGGATTGGGGCAGGACTGCCCCACTTGGCGGGCATGCGGCCACGACGGCTCCGAATTCATCCGGTGAAGCTCGTGAAGAATTTGACGCCACCGAATGAACACTTCTGCACGTACGTCGATTCCAGTGGTCCGATCACCACAGAACGGCCCGAGTTCGATTGGCTGTGCGAGGCACAGGCATGCTTTGATCCTGGGCCATACGGAAACCGCACCCACCGGGTTTCCGTATATAAGCAATTTCCATACGAAGGGCCTCATCATGAACTACACCCCCCAGGTCGAGACCGCCGAGATCTCCGACAGCGACCTCGACAACGTCTCGGGCGGCCTCGTCGGCGGCGTGCTCGGCAACGTCACGGGCACCGTTGAGGGCATCGTCCCGGTCGCCGGCGTCGTCGGCTCGGTCACCGGTCTCGTCGAGTCCGCCACCGGCGTGAACACGGGCGCGGTCACCGGCCTGGCCTCCGGCCTGACCGCCGGTCTCTGAGACACGGCAGTACCCCACCGAGCCCCGGAACCGATCGGTTCCGGGGCTCGGTGCCGACCGCTGACAGGTGAGGGAGGAGTTCCTTGCAGTTCCGCCAACAGGCCCTTTCCAAGCTGCAGTCGCCCGAACAGCTCGACCTTCCGGTGCGCTTCGCCCGCCCTCAGGGCCTGCTCGTCCTCTGTGTGACCGTCGTCGTGATGGCCGCCGCCTGCTTCTGGGCCGCGACGGGTTCCGTCGCCGGCACGCTCGACGCGCCCGGCATCCTCACGCATTCCCGCGGCAGTTACATCCTGCAGAGCCCGGTCGCCGGACAGATCACCGAGGTGCTCGCGGAGGAGGGTGAGACGCTCCCCCGGAACTCCCCCCTGCTCAAGGTCCGTACCGAGCAGGGTGAACGCGTCGTCCGTACGATCGACGCCGGCCGGCTCACCTCCGTGACGGCCACGATCGGCGCGGTGGTCACCACCGGCGCGGACGTGGCGAGCGTCGAACGGGTCGACGGTGCGGACGACCCGCTGGTCGTCCTGCTGTACGTGGCCGGCAGCAGTGCCGCGTCGGTGCCGGTGGGCGCCTCGGTCGATCTCACCGTCCAGTCCGTGCCCGCCCAGCGGTACGGGGTGCTCCGCGGCGAGGTGGCGGCGGTCGGCAGGGCCGCGCAGACCCAGCAGCAGATCACCCGCTTCCTCGGCGACGCCCAGCTCGGCGAGCAGTTCTCCCGCCACGGCAGGCCGTTGGCGGTCCTGGTGAGGATCGAGCGCTCGGACTCCACGAAGTCCGGCTACCGGTGGTCCTCGGCCGATGGCCCGCCCTACGCGATCGGCTCCATGACCCTGGCCACCGGCTCCATCCGTCTCACCGACCAGCGCCCGATCGATTGGCTGCTCCCGTGACCACCTCCCACCCCTCGCCTGCCGCCCGGCAGCTGCCCCCTGCCGGCCGCGGCAGGCACCGCCCGGAAGGAGCCCCTGGCAACAGGCGGCGGCGTCGTCCCGCGCCGGAGCGGGGACGGACGAAGACGGTGCGCACCCCCACCGTGCTCCAGATGGAAGCCCTGGAGTGCGGTGCCGCCTCGCTGGCGATGGTGCTCGCCCACTACGGCCGCCATGTGCCGCTGGAGGAGTTGCGGATCGCCTGCGGCGTCTCGCGTGACGGTTCACGCGCCAGCAACGTGCTGAAGGCTGCCAGGAGTTACGGCCTCAAGGCCAAGGGCATGCAGATGGAGCCGGCTGCCCTGGCCGAGGTGCGGGCGCCCGCGATCCTGTTCTGGGAGTTCAACCACTACGTGGTGTACGACGGCGTGGGACGCCGGCTGGGCCGGCGTGGCGTGCACATCAACGACCCGGACAAGGGGCGCCGGTTCGTACCCACCGAGGACTTCGACACCAGCTTCACCGGGGTCGTCCTCGTCCTCGAACCCGGCGAGGGCTTCCGCCGGGGCGGGCGGAAGCCGGGCGTCATGGCATCGCTGCCGGCCCGGCTGCGCGGCACCACCGGCACGATGCTGGTCGCCCTCCTCGCCAGCCTGCTGCTCGTGGCCGTGGGGGCGACGCTGCCGGCCCTGAGCCGTACCTATATCGACATGTTCATGATTGGCGAACAGACCTCGCTGCTGGGCGTGCTGTTCGCCTCGATGGGCGCCATGGTCGCCCTGACCGCCGTACTGACGTGGCTGCAGCAGGCCAATCTGCTGCGTGGGCGCATCATCTCCTCCACACTCGGCAGCGCGCGTTTCTTCCGGCATCTGCTCAGGCTGCCCGTCACCTTCTTCTCGCAGCGCAGTCCCGCCGACCTCGTCCAGCGTCTCCAGTCGAACGACGCCGTGGCCGAGACGCTCGCCCGGGACCTCACCGCGGCCGGCGTGGACGGCATCGTCGTCCTGCTCTACGCGTTCCTGCTGTGGACGTACGATCCGCAACTGACCGTCATCGGCGTGGGGATCGCGCTGCTCAACGTCGTCGCGATGCGCGTCGTCGTGCGGCTGCGCGCCACGGGCACCCAGAAGCTGCGGGCCGACAGCGCCCGGCTGACGAACACCTCGTACACCGGTCTCCAGCTGATCGAGACGATGAAGGCCACGGGCGGCGAGAACGGGTACTTCCGCCGCTGGGCCGGACAGCACGCGACGACACTGGACGAACAGCAGCGCCTCGGGGTACCGAGTGCCTGGCTCGGCATCGTCGCCCCCGCTCTCGCGACGGTCAACAGCGCCCTGATCCTGTGGATCGGCGGACTGCGGGCCGTCGAGGGGCACATCTCGATCGGCCTGCTCGTCGCCTTCCAGGCACTGGTGACCCGCTTCACCGCCCCGGTCACCCGGCTCAACGGGGTGGCGGGGCGGATCCAGGACTTCGCGGCGGACGTGGCCCGTCTCAAGGACGTCGAGAACTTCCCCGTGGACGCGCTGTACTCCCGCCGTGAGCCTGCGGCGAGCACACGCCGGCTCAAGGGCCACGTGACACTGGAGGACATCACCTTCGGTTACAGCCCGCTCGACAAGCCCCTGCTCTCAGGGTTCTCCCTGTCCGTGGGCCCGGGGCAGCAGGTCGCCCTCGTCGGCGGTTCGGGCAGCGGCAAGTCGACGGTCTCCCGGCTCATCTCGGGTCTGTACAGCCCGTGGGAGGGGACGATCCGCATCGACGGCCGGCGTCTGGAGGACATACCCCGGGGGGCGCTGGCCGCATCGGTCTCCTTCGTCGACCAGGACGTCTTCCTCTTCGAAGGGACGGTCCGGGACAACGTCGCGCTGTGGGACCCGTCGGTCCCGGACGAGGCCGTGACCGAGGCGCTGCGGGACGCCGCGCTGTACGAGGTCGTCGCCCGCCGTCCCCGCGGCATCCACAGCCGGGTGGAACAGGACGGCCGCAACTTCTCGGGCGGACAGCGTCAGCGCCTGGAGATCGCCCGGGCGCTCGTGCGCCGGCCCAGCATCCTGGTCCTGGACGAGGTCACCAGCGCGCTGGACGCCGAGACGGAGCGGGTCATCATCGACAACCTGCGGCGGCGCGGCTGCGCCTGTGTCGTGATCGCCCACCGTCTGAGCACCGTGCGCGACAGCGACGAGATCGTGGTGCTGGACCACGGGACCGTCGTGGAACGCGGTCGGCACGAGAACCTGGTGGCCGCCGGCGGCCCCTACGCCGAACTGGTCAGGGAGCACTGACACCATGGCATCCGTACATCCTCCCTCGGGCACGGAGGCCCCCGGGCACGACCCGGTCATCGGCGCTCTGGGCGCTCTCGGCGAGCCGGTCGACTGCACCGGACTGCGGAGCATGTCGCTTGAGGGTCCCCAGGTCCTGTGGCTCGTCGTCGGCGGCGCCCTGGACCTGTTCGCCGTGGACGCGGTGGAACAGGGGCACTGGCACTTCCTGGGGCGGCTGGAACCGGGAACCCTCGTCCTGGGGCCTGTCGAGGGTCCTCAGCACACCCTGGTCGGACGGCCCCTCCAGGGGTGCGTGCTGCGGCGGATCGCGCTGCGGGAGCTCCACCGGCCCGAGCACGACGTTCACGGGGCGTACGACGCGCAGTACCGCAGCCACTACGACACCGGGGACGCGACGCTGAGTCTGCTGGAGCACGCCTTCTCACTCGGGGTGGGGCGTGGCCGGCGCGTGCTGTTCGAGGCCCCGCTGGACGGGCGCACCACCTTCGACGAGACGGTGGGCGACGAGGACATCCTGTGGCTGCCGGTGTCGCCCGGCAGCGTGCAGTACGGCGCCGCGTTCAGCGCCGAGGCGGCGGGTGACCTGCTCGTCGATCCGGCGATGTGGCAGGGGATGGTCAATCAGCAGTACCGCCTGCTGTCGGCGCTCGACCGCTGGATCGAACAGCTGGAACGCGCCCACGAGGACCGGACCGCCGCGGGCCTGAAGGCGGGGGAGACGGTCCGCAAGGAGGCCGACCAGGCCCTGCTGACCTCGATCGGACGGACCGGAAGGGGCGCCGCGCACGCGTCGGGCGCCTCGGACGACGCTGTGTACGCGGCCTGCCGGCTGGTGGCCCGCGATTCCGGGATCGTCCTCGCGGAGCCAGCGACGGGCGGAGTGGTGAGCGACCGGATCGATCCGGTCGAGCGTGTGGCTGTCGCCTCGCGCGTCCGCAGCCGCGCGGTGCGGCTCGACGGGCGCTGGTGGCGGGAGAACTCGGGTCCGCTGGTGGGGCGCCGGGCCGCCTCGGGGGCGCCGGTGGCCCTGCTCTGGCGACGCGGCCGGTACGAGGCGGTCAATCCGCTGACCAGGCGGCGCAGCCGTGTCGACCGCGACTGCGCGCAGGAGTTCGACGAACGTGCCGTGATGTTCTACAGGCCGCTGCCCGATAAGCCGCTGGGCAGAAGGCAGTTGCTGCGCTTCGGTCTGTTCGGCACCCGGGGCGATCTGCGGAGGCTGGTGCTGGCGGGGCTGGTGACGGTCGCACTGGGCTCACTGGTGCCGATCGCGACCGGCAAGGTGCTCGGCGTGTACGTGCCCAAGGCCCAGAACGCCCTCATCGTGCAGGTGTCGCTGGCCGTCATCGTCTCCGCTGTCGTCTCGGCTGCCTTCATGCTGCTGCAGAACCTCACGATCCTGCGGATGGAGGGACGGATCGAGAGCACCCTTCAGCCCGCCGTCTGGGACAGGCTCCTGCGCCTGCCGACGAGGTTCTTCACCGAGCGCTCCACCGGAGAGCTCGCGAGCGCGGCGATGGGGGTGAGCGCCATCCGGCGGGTGCTGTCCGGCACCGGCCCCGTCGTGGTGCAGGCGGGGACGCTGGGAGTGATGAACCTGGGCCTGCTGCTCTGGTTCAGTGTCCCGCTGGCGCTCACCGCCGTCGCGATGCTCGTGGTCGTCGCGGGGGTGTTCCTCACCATGGGCATGTGGGAGCTCCGCTGGCAGCGCCGGCTCGTCGAGCTGGGGAACAGGCTGAACAACCAGGCGTTCCAGACCCTGCGCGGGCTGCCCAAGCTGCGGGTCGCGGCAGCGGAGAGCTTCGCGTACGGGGCGTGGGCCGCGGAGTTCGCCCGCAGCCGGGAGCTGCAGAAGCGGGCCGGCCGGATCAAGAACCTCACGACGGTGCTCAACGCGGTCTGTCTGCCGCTGTGCTCCCTGGTCGTCTTCGTCATGCTCGCGGGCCCGGCGCGGGGGTCGCTGACCGCCAGTGAGTTCCTGACCTTCAACACGTCCGTGACGATGCTGCTGACGGCCGTCACCCAGCTCACCGGGGCGTTCGTGTCCGCCGCCGCCGTCCTGCCGATGTTCGAGCAGATCAAGCCGGTGCTCGACGAGGCGCCCGAGGTGCGGAGCGCCAGTACCCAGCCGGGGGCGCTGTCCGGGGAGATCGAGGCGAGAGGTGTGTCCTTCCGCTACTCCGAGGACGGTCCCGTCGTGCTCGACGAGGTGTCGCTGACCGTACGTCCCGGCGAGTTCGTCGCGATCGTGGGTCCCAGTGGCTGCGGCAAGTCGACGCTGCTGCGGCTGCTCATCGGCTTCGACAAGCCGGCCTCGGGCAGCGTCCTGTACGACGGCCAGGACCTGGCGGCGCTCGACCAGGCGGCCGTGCGCCGTCAGTGCGGGGTCGTCCTGCAGAACGCTCAGCCGCTGTCCGGGTCGATCCTGGACTGCATCTGCGGCGCCGAGGTGTTCACGCAGGAGGAGGCGTGGGAGGCGGCAGCGATGGCGGGGCTGGCCGAGGACATCAAGCGCATGCCGATGGGGATGCACACGATGATCTCCGGTGGCGGCTCGGTCTCCGGGGGGCAGCGCCAGCGGCTGATGATCGCCCAGGCACTCGTCCGGCGCCCCCGCATCCTGTTCTTCGACGAGGCCACCAGCGCACTCGACAACGAGACCCAGCGCACCGTGATCGAGAGCACCCGGTCCCTGCGGGCCACCCGTGTCGTCATCGCGCACCGGCTGTCCACGGTCATGGACGCGGACCGCGTGATCGTCATGGCGGACGGCCGCGTCGTCCAGGAGGGGCCGCCCGCGGAGCTCCTCGCGGACACGGGCGGGCAGCTCCACGAACTGGTGCGGCGCCAGTTGGGCTGACGAGGTGCCCTACGACCGCCGCCCGCCCGGCCTGGGGGGTTCCACGGCGTCCCGGATGCTCGCCCGCGCGGCGGCGGCGACGGCTTCGGCGGTGATCCCGAACTCCTCGTAGAGCCGCTCGTAGTCGGCGGACGCGCCGTAGTGCTCCAGGCTGACGATGCGGCCGGCGTCGCCGACCACCTCGCGCCATCCCTGGCCGACGGCGGCCTCCACGCTGACGCGGGCGCGGACGTCCGGTGGCAGCACCTCGTCCTGGTAGGACTGGGACTGCTCGGCGAACCACTCGCGGCACGGCATCGACACCACGCGGACGGCCAGCCCTTCGTCGACCAGCAGCTTGCGGGCGTCCAAGGCGATGTGCACCTCCGACCCGGTCGCGACGAGGATGACGTCGGGGGCGGTTCCCGACGCCTCGACGAGGACGTACCCGCCGCGAGCCGCTCCGTCGGCCGGGGCGTGGACACCGTCCGAGCGGTCGAGCACCGGAAGGTTCTGCCTGGTCAGCACGAGACCGGCGGGGCGGTCGGTGTGCTCCAGGATCACCCGCCAGCAGACGGTGGTCTCGTTGGCGTCACCGGGGCGTACGACGTCGAGGCCGGGGATCGCCCGCAGGGCGGCCAGGTGTTCGACGGGCTGGTGGGTGGGTCCGTCCTCACCGAGTCCGATCGAGTCGTGCGTCCACACGTAGGTGGCGGGGAGCTTCATCAGGGCGCCGAGGCGGACCGCGGGGCGCATGTAGTCGCTGAACGTGAGGAAGGTGCCGCCGTAGGGGCGGGTCAGGCTCTGCAGCGCGATGCCGTTGAGCACGGCGCCCATGGCGTGCTCGCGGATACCGAAGTGCAGGGTCCGCCCGTAGGGGCCTCCCGTGAACTCGGCCGTCTGCCGGTCCTCGGGGACGAACGAGGGTTCCCCGTCCATGGTCGTGTTGTTGCTGCCCGCGAGGTCCGCGGAGCCGCCCCACAGTTCGGGCAGGACCGGGGCGAGAGCGGTGAGGATCTGGCCGGACGCCTTGCGGGTGGCCATCCCCTTGGCGTCGGCCGGGAAGTCCGGAAGGGCGTCGGTCCAGCCGTCCGGCAGCTTCTGCTCCCTCAGCCGGTCCAGCAGGGCGGCCCGCTCGGGGGCGGCGGCCCGCCAGTCCTCGTAGGTGTGCTGCCAGCGCTTCCGGGCGTCCTTGGCCCGCTCCCCGACCGCCCTCGTGTGGGAGAGGACCTCGTCCTCCATCGGGAAGTACGTGTCGGGGTCGAAGCCGAGGAGCCGCTTGGTGCCGGCGACCTCGTCGTCCCCGAGGGCCGACCCGTGTGCCTTGCCGGTGTTCCTCTTCGTCGGGGCGGGCCATCCGATGATCGTGCGCAGCATGATCAGCGAGGGCCGGGACCGTTCCGCCTTCGCCGCCTCGATCGCGGCGAGCAGGGCGTCGACGTCCTCGACGTAGTCGCCCGTGCGGGTCCAGTCCACGGTCTGCACGTGCCAGCCGTACGCGGTGAAGCGGGCGGGGACGTCCTCGCTGAACGAGATGTCGGTGTCGTCCTCGATCGAGATGTGGTTGGAGTCGTAGAAGGTGATGAGATTGCCCAGTTGCTGGTGACCGGCCAGCGAAGCGGCCTCGGAGGCGACCCCCTCCATCATGTCGCCGTCGGACGCGATCACGTACACGTGGTGGTCGAACGGGCTGGTGCCCGGCGCGGCGTCCGGGTCGAGCAGGCCCCGCTCCCTGCGTGCGGCCATGGCCATGCCGACGGAGGACCCCATCCCCTGGCCCAGCGGACCGGTGGTGATCTCCACGCCGCGGGTGTGCCGGTACTCCGGGTGGCCCGGGGTCGCCGAGTCCCAGGTGCGCAGCGCCTTCAGGTCCTCCATCTCCAGTCCGTAGCCGGCCAGGTAGAGCTGGATGTACAGGGTGAGGCTGGTGTGGCCGCACGAGAGGACGAAGCGGTCCCGGCCCAGCCACTGGTCGTCCTCGGGATCGTGCCGCATGACCTGCTGGAACAGCAGATAGGCGAGGGGGGCGAGGCTCATCGCCGTACCGGGATGGCCGCTGCCGGTCTTCTGGACGGCGTCGGCGGCGAGCACCCGTACGGTGTCCACCGCGCGCACGTCCACGTCGCTCCACCCCGCACGTTCGGCCAGCGGGCGGGCGAGACCGGGGTCTCGCGATGCTGTGCTGCCGGAAGAGGCTCGCTCGGGCGCCATGGTGTCGTCTCCCTCGGACGTCGCTGCTCGGTTCGACGGGACCGGCCGGTGCGTCTCGCCACCCCTCGCATCCTCTGCGCCCTCGTCGTCCGCCGCATCCGGAGCGTGTCCGGCGATGCGGTGGGACCCGGTGCCCGCCGGGCGGTGCGGCGCGGGGTGCGGTGGCGCATGCGTCCCGCCGACGGGTCGCCTACCCGCTGCGGTCGCGAACAGACCCGTTCCGACGCACGCGGACGACGAGGAGTGGCCCGGATTCGGGGAGGCACGTTCCGGCGGACGGCAGATGTGGCACAGTCGTGCCGGTGGACGAGCTGCGGCCTCAGGACCCCTCAGGCATAGGCGTGTACCGGTTACTCGGCCGTCTCGGCGCCGGTGGAATGGGGCAGGTGTACCTCGGCCGTTCCCCGGGCGGACGGCTGGTGGCCGTGAAGGTGATCCGGGACGAGATCAGTGATCACCCGGAGGCGCTGACGCGCTTCCGCCGGGAGGCCGCCACCGTCGAAGCCGTGCGCAGTGCCTACACCGCCCAGTTGATCGAGGCGTCGCTCGACGCCCCGCCCTACTGGCTGGCCACGGAGTACGTGGCGGGGCCCACGCTGCGGGGGGCTGTGCAGGCGGCCGGGCCGTTCCCGCCCGACAGTGCGCTGAAGCTGTTCGCCGCCCTCGCCGAGGGGCTGGCCGCGGTCCACGTCCACGGGGTCACCCACCGGGACCTGAAACCGCAGAACGTGATCCTCTCACCGCAGGGACCGCAGCTGATCGACTTCGGGATCGCCCGGGCCCTCGGGCAGACGGTGCTGACACGGGACGGCGCGGCCACGGGGACCCCCGGGTTCTCGGCGCCCGAGGTGATCCTGCGCAACGAGGCCGGCCCCGCCGCGGACGTGTTCGCGCTGGGTGCGACGCTCGCCTACGCGTCGACGGGCAGGCCTCCCTACGGTTCCGGGGACGCGGCGGCGGTGAGCTACCGGGTGGTGCACGAGGAGATCGACCTGACCGGCGTGCGCCCCGCGCTGGCCGCGCTGATCCGGGAGTGCGTCTCCAAGGATCCGGCCGGCCGGCCGGACCTCGCGGTGGTGATCGCGCGGTGCGCGGTCGACTCCGCCCTGGCGACCGACTCGCACTACCGCTCGCTGCCCCATGCCGGAGCCGCCGTACGGGAGGACCCGGTGACCGCCGCCCTGCCGGCCGACGCGGCGGAGCCGGACGAGCCGGCCGTGTCCGCGGGGCCGCCCGGTCCCACGCCGTACGACGGGCCGGACCGCCGGACGCGTCCTTCCCGCGGCGGGCTCAGGGGATCGCTCGGGTTCGCGGCGGTGGCGGCCGTGCTGGCCGCGTCGGCGACGGCCTGGCTGCTCTCGGGACCGCCGGAGGACCGGGCGGCCGGTGCGGGGCCGACGAACGGCGCGGAGGCGTCCCGGCGGCCGGTCACCACCGCACCGGCCGGGAAGCCGCCGGAGCACGCCGTGGACGACCGTGAGTCGCGGGACCGCTGGACCTTGTCCGAGGACCCCGCGGAGGCGGCCCACGGCATCGGCTCCTGCGACCTGTCCGACGGCCTGAGCCAGGGAGCGCCCCCGGCGGGCCTGCGGACGTCCGTCTCGCACACCACCGGCTCGGACACGGCCTCGGTGACCGTGCGCCCGAAGGACGCTGGCGAGGGGAAGCGGCCCTCGCCCTACCACGTGGCCGTCGGTGTCCGGCCTCCGCACGGGATCGACCCCGCCACGGGCCGTCCCACCCGGGCCCTCGGCAAGGGGGTCGGCTTCACCAGCGAGCCCGTCGACCTCTTCTCGGCGTGGTCCTCGGGGGGCACCGTCACCTTCAGGTATCCCGAAGACTTCAGGGCCCACGTCGGCGAACGGGTCGTCGAGGCCGTCCCGGTGGGCGACGACCGGGGCGACTGGACGGTGGTGCTGTACCACGTCGAGGACGGCCCCGGGGGGTTCACCTCCGTCGTGTGCAACGGCTTCCACGCGTGAGGGGACGGACGGCTCACGCCACCGCCACATCGGTGAACCGGGCCGCGGTACGGAACTCCGACTCGATGCGGTCCGCGGCGAGGCGGAGCTGGGGCAGCACCTGTTCCAGGCACTCCCCGGTCGTCCGGCTGCTGCTGTGCATGGCCACGTTGACGGCCGCGACCGCGGTGCCGGACCGGTCGCGGACGGGTACGGCGATCGAGCGCAGGCCCGCCTCGAGCTCCTCGTCGACCAGGGCGTACCCCTCCACGCGTACCCGGTCGAGGACGGCTTCGAGTTCGGTGCGGCGGGTCAGGGTGTGCGGGGCCAGCGGGCGCAGCTCCGCGTGGTCCAGGAGGGCGCCGAGCTCGCGGTCGCCCAGGCCGGCCAGCAGGACCCGGCCCAGTGACGTCGCGTAGGCGGGAAAGCGGGTGCCGACGGTGATGTTGACGTTCATGACGCGGTGGGTGGCGGCGCGCGCCACGTACTGCACCGAGTCGTCCACGAGGACGGCGAGGGAGGTGGAGTCGTGGATCCGCCCCGCCAGTGCGGCGAGGTGCGGTTCGGCGATCCGCGGCAGGGTGATGCGGGAGAGCGGCGGATATCCGAGTGCGAGGACGCGCGGCGTCAGCCGGTGGTCGCGTCCGTCGGCCGTCACGTAGCCGAGGTGCTCCAGTGTGATCAGCGCGCGCCGCGCGGAGGCGCGGGACAGACCGGTGGCGCGGGCGACGGCGCTGAGGGTGAGGGCTTCGCCGCTCTCTCCGAACGCGGTGATCACGGTCAGGCCCCTGGCGAGGGACTCGACGAACTCCCGGCCCAGTTCCTGCTTCGAGGCCGACGTCCACGAGGCGAGCGGGCCCTGGGCGGGCGCGGAGCCACCCCGGGGTGCGTCGCGGAGTCGGCGTTCCATGGCTGCCGCGGCGTCTCGCACGCGGGGCAGCAGACTCTCGCGCAGCCCCTGAGCACTGTGCCGGCTGGTGTGACTGACCACGCTGAGTGCGCACGCGATGCCCCCGCCGGAGTCGTGCACGGGTACGGCGAGGGCGACGAGGCCCGGTTCGATCAGCTGGTCGTCCAGCGACCAGCCATCGGCCAGGGCCGAGGCCACACGGGCCTCGAAGAGGTCTTCCGACCGCAGCGGACGCGGTGGCAGGGACGGGAAGCCGGCTCCGTGCGGATCGGAGACCCGCCTCTCCCGCCACGTCTGCCACTGTTCCGGCTCCCAGAGGGTGGCGAACAGGGCGCCCGGGGCGGTGCGTTCGGCGGGCAGCAGGTCGCCGATGCGGAAGCTCAGGGACATCGCGCGGCGGCGGGTGGCCTGGTGCACGAAACGGATGTCCCCGCCGTCGGGCACCGCCAGCGACACGGACTCGTCGAGTTCGTCCGCGAGGGCGTCCACCCCGTCGCCGAGCAGGCCGGGGAGGCGGATCGACGAGAGGTAGGCGTTTCCGAGCTCCATCAGGGGCGGCGCGAGGGTGACGGTCCGGCCTTCGACGCGGACGTATCCCGTACGGGCGAGCGTGAGCGTGACCCGGTCCACGGTGGAGCGGGCGAGCCCGGTGGCGCGTTCCAGGTCGCTGAGGCTGAGGGAGCCGTCCGCGTCGGTCAGCCGGCGCAGCACGGCGATACCGCGCATGAGCGGTGCGACGGCCTCCGCGGGAGCCTGGGTGCCGGTCTGGGTGGTCCGGGTCGGTGGCATTCGTTTCTCCGTCGGGTGCGTCCGTGCCGGAGGGACACGGTACGGCGGCGGGCTGCGGGCGGTTGCCGCGCCCCGGCCGCGGCGACGCCCACCGGATCTCTCCGGCGGGACCGGAACCGTTGACAGGGCTCCGATCCGGGCGGCAGACTCCCCACACCAAAGTGAAATATATTTCACTATGCGAACACTAATGGATGGACGGACCCATGGACAAGGTGGTCGCGTCAGCGGCGCTGGCCGTCGCCGACGTGCCGGACGGCGCTTCGGTGGCTGTGGGGGGCTTCGGCCTCAGCGGTGTGCCGAGCGTGTTGATCGACGCCCTTCACGCGAGCGGCGTCAGCGGGCTCGGCGTCGTGTCCAACAACTGCGGGGCGATGGACTCCGGCCTCGCGGTGCTGCTCTCCGCCGGCCGGATCAGCCGGGTGACCGGTTCGTACATCGGCGGCAACAAGGAGTTCGCCCGGCAGTACCTCGGGGGTGAGCTGGAGCTGGAGCTGATCCCGCAGGGCACCCTGGCCGAGCGGCTGCGGGCCGGTGGGGCGGGGATACCCGCGTTCTACACCCCCGCGGGAGTGGGAACGCAGGTCGCCGACGGCGGACTCCCCTGGCGTTACGACGGCGAGGGCGGTGTGGCCCTGGCCTCCCCCGCCAAGGAGGTACGCGACTTCGACGGCACCGATTACGTCCTGGAGCGCGGCATCCGCACCGACTTCGCCCTCGTCAGGGCGGCCAAGGGCGACCGGCACGGGAACCTGGTGTTCAACAAGTCCGCGCGCAACTTCAACCCGCTCGCCGCCATGGCCGGCCACATCACGGTGGCGGAGGTCGAGGAACTGGTCGAGCCCGGCGCGATCGACCCGGACCACGTGCACCTGCCGGGCGTCTTCGTGCAGCGGGTGGTCGCGCTGACCCCCGGGCAGGCCTCGGACAAGAAGGTCGAGAAACGGACGATCACCGAGCGGGAGGCGCGGGACTGATGGCCTGGAACCGGGACGAGATGGCCGCGAGGGCGGCGGCGGAGCTGCGCGACGGCGAGTACGTCAACCTCGGCATCGGACTGCCGACACTGATCCCGAATCACCTGCCCGAGGGCGTGCACGTCGTCCTGGAGTCGGAGAACGGCATCCTGGGTACCGGCGCCTACCCGTACGACGAGGACGTCGACCCCGATCTGATCAACGCGGGCAAGGAGACGGTGACCGTCAGGCCGGGCGCCTCGTTCTTCGACTCGGCGCTGTCCTTCGGCATGATCCGCGGCGGCCACATCGACACCGCCGTGCTCGGGGCCATGCAGGTGTCGGCCCGGGGCGACCTCGCCAACTGGGCGGTGCCGGGGAAGATGGTGACCGGCATCGGCGGGGCCATGGACCTCGTGCACGGAGCCCGCCGCGTCATCGTGACCATGACGCACACCGCCAAGGACGGGAGCCCGAAGATCGTCGAGGAGTGCACCCTGCCGCTGACGGGCAAGGCCTGCGTCCATCGCGTCATCACGGATCTCGCCGTCCTCGACGTGAGCCAGGACGGTCTGGTCCTGGTGGAGACCGCCCCCGGAGTGAGCGCCGCCGAAGTCATGGAGAGGACGGACGCTCCCGTACGTGCGGCCGGCAGATCCGCGTCATGAGCCGTGGCCGCCGCGTCGTGCGGGCCGCCGACGCCGTACGCATGCCGCTCAGCGCGTTCCACCGGGCAGGCTTCTGAGACGGTCTCCGCGTGCCGCCCGACCGGGTCCGCGATGCTCGGCGCGCCCGGACAGCCCCGGGCGCCCCGCCCGACGGACGCTCCCGAGCGGCGGATCGGGCGTACCGGATGAATGATGAACAGATGCTGTGGTGCTGCGGGCGTTCCCCGGACTCGTCGCCGGGTGGGCCGGAGCAGCTCCGACCACGAAGCGGAAGGCATGAGCGCATGACCTCCCACACCGCGTTCCCGGCGGCGGGCCGGGTGCCGCCCGTGCGGCTGCCGCCGCCGGGCCGTCCGGCGGACGGCCGGGCGCCGGGCACGGGCGGCGAGGGCCCTGCGGAGTCCGGGAGGGCCGCTCGATGAGGTCCCAGGACGGGCTCCTGGAGATCGGCTTCATGCGCACGGTGTTCGACAGCCTGGGGGCAGGGGTGTTCGTCACGGACACCACCGGCCGGCTCACCGCGTGCAACCCGCGCGCCCAGCAGCTCCTCGGCCGGCCGCAGGAGGAGATGCTCGGTCGCGACATGCACGACCTGCTGCACCGGCGGAAGGACGGCGGTACCTCGCCGCGGGGCGAGTGCGGCCTGCTGGCCGTGCTGGACAGCGGGCAGCCGGCGGAGGGAAGCGAGGAGCTCTTCCTCCGCGGGGACGGCAGTCTGGTGCCTGTCATCTGGGCGGCCACTCCGTTGCGGCACGAGGGGCGCATGGAAGGCGCGGTGGTCGTCTTCCACGATTTCAGCCTGCACCGTGACGCCGCGGAGCAGACCGCCGCCTACCTCGCCGCCCTGGAGGGACTCACCGCACGGCTGACCATGGTGGCGGAGGTCTCGACGGTCCTCATCGCCACCCTGGAGACGCCGGAGATGCTGGACAGGCTGGCCGGCCTGCTCGTACCGGACATGGGTGACTGGGCGGCGATCGACGTGCGCTCGACGGGGCACACGGGCGAGATGCAGCGTGTCACCGTCCGCACCGCCGACGGCCGCGGTGCGGGGGAAGCCCTCACGGGCCCGTTGCCGCCCCTGCCGGAACGCACCCGTTCGGCAGCGGTCCAGGCACTGCGGAGCGCCGATCCCGTCGTTCTGGACGCGGACGCGCTCGCCGGGCAGCCGGACGGCCCGCTCGCGGCCGCGCACCGGGAACTGTTCGACCGGCTGGGGGGCACCTGTGCCGTGGTGGTGCCCCTGCACACCCGGCGGCAGGTCTTCGGCGCGCTGACCGTCGCGCGCGTAGCCCCTGACTCGTCCTACAGCGAGGCCGAGGTCTTCATGCTCTCCGACATCGCGCGCCGCGTGGGCCTCGTCATGGAAGCAGCCGAGCTCTTCGAGCAGCAACGCCATGTGGCCGAGACCATGCAGCGCCAGCTCCTCACTCCCCTGCCGCAGGTCGACCACCTGGAACTGGCTGCCCGGTACCGGCCGGCCGAGAGCGCCGCCGAGATCGGCGGGGACTGGTACGACTCCTTCCTCCTCGGCGACGGGGTCCTGACGATGGTCATCGGGGACGTCGTCGGCCACGACCTCAAGGCTGCCGCGCACATGGCCGAGGTGCGCAACATGCTGCGCGCACTGGCCTGGGACAGGACCGAGCCCCCCAGTCTGATCATGCGCCGTCTGGACGAGGCCATGACCCACACGAGCGACGCCCCCATGGCCACCTGCGTGTTCGCCCGCATCGAAGGTGAGGAGGGCGGGCCCTGGCAGCTCCACTGGGTCAACGCCGGCCACCCCCCGCCTCTGCTGGTCACCGCCGACGGGCACACCCGCTTCCTAGAAGCCGGCCACGGCCCTCTCCTGGGGCTCAGTTCGGCACTGCACATGGGGCTGGGCTGGCCCGACGCCCGCGCGGACCTCCCGCCCCGGTCCACCCTCCTGCTCTACACCGACGGGCTGGTCGAGAGCCGTGCCCGTGACATCGAGGCCGGTCTCGCCACGCTGCGCCGGCACGCCGCCGCCCTGGCCCGCCGCGACGTCGAGGACTTCCTCGACGAACTGCTGATCCGCATCGACCCCAGCGGCGACGACGTCGCCCTGCTGGTCCTGCGCACCCCGCCGGCCGGCGTGGGCACCGGTGACGACGAGGCACCCCCGCAGCACGCGCACAGCCCGGCAGCCTCCAACCGCGGAGCGCCCGGCTCGCGCATCGAGGACACACCCGTACGGGACACCTCCGAACCGGCCTGAAGCACACAACGGCCGCGTTGCCAAGGGGGGTTGAGGACACCCCCGATCCGGGGCCCGGACGCACTGATCCCGGGCCCGGGCCCTGGCAGGCTCATCCGTGAGCGACCGGCCGGCCCGCACGAGACGGGCCACGACTCAGGGGGAAGTCCTTTGCACCGCAACCACGTCGCCACAGTTCTGCTGCTCGCCGCCACGCTGACCGGGGCACTCGCTCCCGTGGCGGCGGCCCGCCCGTCCGACCCGGTGCAGCGACAGCTGGATCTGCTCGTGAACCGGGACGGGGTCCCCGGCGCGCTGGCGCACGGAGGCCGGGAGACCCGCACGGCGGGCATCGCCGACAAAGCGACGGGGCAGCACATGACCGGCCCGCAGGGGCGGTTCCGCCTCGCCAGTAACACCAAGGCGTTCACCGCGACGGCCGTCATGCGCCTGGTCGCCGACGGACGGGTACGGCTCGACGACCACGCCGGGAACTACGTGCCCCAGCTCGTCGGCAGCCCCGTCACCGTGCGGCAGTTGCTGAAGCAGACCAGCGGCCTCCCGGAGTACTCGGCTCTGGTCGACTGGTCCGAAGCCGGCACCCCTCAGGAGTATCTGGCCCTCGCCCTCGACGCGGAACCCGACTTCCGCCCCGGGGAGGGCTGGGGCTACTCCAACACCAACTACCTGGTGCTCGGCATGGTGATCGACAAGGCGTCGGGGGTCGGCTTCCGCGCGTACGTCGAGCGCACGATCCTGCGTCCGCTGCACCTGGACGACACCTACTGGCCGGCGCCCGGCGAGCTGGCCCTGCGCGGGCCGCACGCCCGGAACTACGGCGTGCACCCCGCACTCCCGGAAGCGGGCGTCGTGGATGTGACCGAGCTGCCCGGGTACGAGTTCGGGGCCTCGGGCGGGCTCGTCTCCACGCCCGGGGATCTCAACACCTTCTGGGACGGCCTGTTCGGCGGCCGGCTCCTGCCCGGGTGGGCCGTGCGCCTGATGACCCGGGACACCACCGACGTCGGCGGCCGGGACGTCTATCCGACGGGCAGCCGCTACGGCTACGGGGTCGCCTCGGTCCCGCTCAGCTGCGGCGGCGTCTACTGGGGCCACGGCGGCGACCTGCCCGGCGGCTCGGTGGGCGGCGGCCGGGCCACGGGCGGCCGGGGCACGGTGACCGTCTACACGACGACGTGGGCGGGCGAAGGCCCCCGCCTGCGCCATCTGCAGGGTGCGGTGGACGCGGCGCTGTGCGGCGACGACCGCGGATGACCTGGACCCGGAGTGCCCGGCCGGACCCCGCGACCGCCGGGGCCGGCCGGGCGACCGTCAGGTACGGACCGCCTGGTCGAGCAGCTTCTGTATGCGGAGGCCGTGGGCGGCGTCGATACCGGTCCCCTGGCCCGTCCGCACGGCGGTGGCGAACTCGCGCCGGAGGACGGGCCAGCACTCCTCGTGGTCGATACCGGCGGTGTCGTAGACCAACTCCTCGCCAGGGCCGAACAGTTCGACCCGAGTCCGGGCTCGCGGGAGCCGCACGGCGCCCGAGAGGGAAGCCTGGCTGACCGCGCCGTTCTCGTGCTCGCAGGTGAGCTCGGTCCAGCGGCGCGGGTCCCCGGTGGCCCGTACGGAGACGATGGGCGCCACCGCGCTGTCGAGGATGTCCAGGAGGTGGGGGCCCAGGTCGAGCAGCGCGCCGTGCTCCAGGCGCCAGGACGTGGCGAACTCCCCGCCGAGGAAGGCTCCGTGCAGATAGCAGGAGCGGGCTCCGGTCACTTCCCGGGTGGCCGCCTCGGCGAGGAAGGCGCGGGTGGCCGGGTGGTACCTCTTCGTGAGGACCAGCTGGGAGACCACACCGTGTTCGGCGACGGCCTCCGCCACGGCGCGGGCCGCGCCGAGGTCCGCGCCGAGCGGCTTCTCCAGCAGGAGGGCCCGGCCCGCTGCCGCGGCCCGCGGCGCCAGGGCGGCCTGGACGGCGGGCGGCACGGCGAACGCGACCGCCTCGCACCGGGCGACGAGTTCGTCGAAGGACGAGGCGACCGGTGCGCCGTAGGGGCCGGCGACCTCGGCCGCGGCCTCCGGACGGCGCGCCCAGACCGCTGCCAGTGTCGTCTCCGGTCCGGCCGCGAGCATGCGCGCGTGCATGGCGCGGGCCCACGGGCCGGCGCCCACCAGGCCGACGCGGACTGGTTCGTGGGGCCGGACGTCTGCGGGAGGGGCGGTGGACATGGTGCTCTCCGTGGTCTGCGGTGGGGTGCGGTGCGTTCAGGCGCCGTCGCCGGCGCGGGCCAGTGCCGCGAGGCGGGAGTCGGCGCGGTCGGGGGCGTACAGGTGGTCGACGACCATGCGGGCGGCACCGAGCAGGGCCGCCCTGTCGCCGAGTTCGGAGGTGACGACCTGGAGGTGGGCGGTGGTGCGCGGCATGGCGCGCTGGTAGATGAGTTCGCGTACTCCGGTGAGGAACGGGGTGCCCGCCAGGTCCCCGCTCAGCATCAGCACACCGGGATTGAGCAGGGTGACGACCGTGACCAGGACCTCGCCGACGCGCCGTCCCGCCTCACGGGCGAGCCTGACGGCGTCCGGCTGGCCTGCGGCGAGGTGCTCGCGCACGTCGGAGCCCGACGCGGTGGGCACACCGGCCGCGGTGAGCTGCCCGGCGATGGACCGGCCGCTGGCCACGGCCGCGAGGCATCCGTACGAACCGCACATGCAGAGCGCGTCGGGACGGTCGTGCAGGCGGATGTGGCCGATGTCGCCCGCCCCGCCGTCGATGCCCCGGTAGACCTCGCCGCCGACGACGACACCGGCTCCGATCCCCGTGGACGCCTTGACCAGGACGAAGGCGCTGCAGTCGGGGTACCCGGCCCGTTGCTCCGCCAGCGCCATCAGGTTGGCGTCGTTGTCGACGAACACGGGCAGGGCCCCGGCGGCCGGCAGGGGACCGACGTGCTCGATCCAGGCCTCGCGCATGCGTTCCCGAACGGGGAAGCGGTCCCAGCCGGGCATGATCGGCGGCTGCACGATCCGGGCCGACTCCCAGTCCACCGGTCCCGGCACGGAGAGCCCGACGCCGCACACGCGCTCGGCCGCTGCGCCCGCCTCGTCGAGCAGCGGACCGAACCAGCGTGCCAGCCGGTCCAGGGCATGGTCCGGGCCGTCGGCGATGACGAGCGCCCCGGTGTGCTCGGCGAGCACCGTGCCGGACAGATCCAGTACGGCGACGCGGGCGTGCCTGGTCCCAAGGTCCGCGACGAGCACCACGGCGTGCGTGGGGTCGAACTCCAGCCGGGCGGAGGGACGTCCGCCCGTCGAGGTGCCGGTGGCGCCCCGCAGCCAGCCCGCTCCGAACAGCTGGTCGAGCCGGTGTCCGACCGTGGAACGCGACAGACCGGTCGCCTGCTGGAGCTCTCCGCGCGTGGTGGCCTCCCCGCTGCGGATGAGCTGCAGCAGATGCCCCGCGCTGGCCTGGTTTCCTGCCATCCCGCCGTCCCGCCCTGTCTGTCGCGTACGTGCCTGCCCCGGGGGCTGTGGGTGCCTGACCGCCGGCCTTCCGGGTCCCTGCGTCAGCCCTTGTCCGCACCGCTGGTCAGACCCTCGGTGAGGAGCCGTTCGGCGGAGAAGAACAGGAGTACCACAGGGATGGTGAGCACGACCGATCCGGCCATCAGGACCGTCTTGGACACCTCGATCCCGTTGGCGAGTTGCTGGAGTCCCAGGGAGACGGTCCACAGCTCGGGGTCCGCCGCCAGGAAGAGGAGAGCGAACAGGAACTCGTTCCAGGCGATCATGAAAACGTACAGCCCGGTGGCCATGAGGGTCGGCAGTGCGAGCGGCAGGACGATCTTGCGTACCGTCTGCAGGCGTGACGCGCCGTCGATCGCCGCCGCCTCCTCGATGCTGAACGGGATGGTGACGAAGTAGTTCTTCAGCATGTAGATCGAGACCGGGACGGTCTGCGCGATGTACACGATGGCGAGCCCGACCAGGCTTCCGGACAGCCCCATCTTCGCGAACATGACGAAGAGCGGGACGGCCAGCAGGGTGGCCGGGAAGAGGTAGACGGCCAGGAAGACAGCGCTGACCTGACGGTTGCCGAAGAACTTCAGCCTGCTGACGGCGTACGCCCCCGGCACGGCGGCGGCCAGCGTGAGGAGCACCGTGGCCACGGCGACGAGCGCGGAGTTCAGGAGCATGCCGAGGAATCCCTGGCCGCCCTCCTCCGAGGACTTGAGGACGCTCTCGTACGTGGCGAGCGTGAAGTCCCTGGCGGAGACCCAGAGGTTGCCCGGGTCCAGGAGCAGGGCGTCGATGGGCTTCACCGACAGCATCAGCATGTAGTAGAAGGGCACGATCGTGATCGCCGCGAGGAAGGCGATCACCACCCGGCGCAGGACTCCGAAGAACCGTTCCTCGAACTGGGCGCGGGTCATCCTCGGCCGGGGGCGCCGGGCCGGGGGCTGCGGGCGGGCGCTGCCCTCCGCCTGTTCGCGGGTCATGGTCGGTGTGGGGCTCATGCCGATTCCTCCTGCATCTTCTTGCCGAAGAACTTGAAGTAGACGCCCAGGAGGACCATGAGCACGACGGCCAGGACGAGCGCCTGGGCCGAGGCGGCTCCGACGTCGAAGCGCGAGGTGAGGAAGTCGTAGACGCGGACGGCCACGACGTCCGTGCCGGAGCCGCCTCCGGTGAGCAGGTAGATGTCGTCGAACTTGTTGAACGTCATGATGAAGCGCAGCACGGACAGCAGCGCGATGACGGGCATCAGCTGCGGCAGCAGGATGTGCCGGAAGCGCTGGGACAGCGTGGCGCCGTCGACCTCGGCAGCCTCCTCCAGACCGGCCGGGACCGCCTGGAGGCGGGCGAGCATGAAGAGGAAGGCGAACGGAAAGTAGCGCCACGTCTCGAAGGCGATGACGGTGAGCAGCGCCAGCGGAACGTCGAAGTGGAGTCCGAAGACGCCCACGTCGTAGGAGCGGGTGGACAGGAAGGCGATGGGGTCGTCCCACCCGAAGAGTGTGCGGCCCCATTCGTTCACGATGCCGTACTGGGGGCTGAGTGCGACTTCCCATACGAAGGAGACGGCGACCACCGGCGCGACGTACGGCAGGAGCATGGCCGCGCGCAGGGCGCCCCGGCCTCGGAAGGGCCTGCGCAGGGCGAGGGCGGCGATGAGCCCGAGGACCACGGAACCGGCGGTGGAGCCGACGGTGTAGAGGAGCGTGGTGCCGAGACTGCTCCAGAAGCCGGGGGAGCCGAAGACCTGGGAGAAGTTGTCCAAGGTCCAGCGGCCGAAGAGGCCGTTCTCCTGGATGTCGACCAGCTTGGCGTTCTGGAAGGCGAGCAGGACGGTCCACAGGATCGGCAGGATCACCACGACCAGGACCACCAGGAAGGTGGGGGTCACGAAGGCCAGGCCTGCGCGGTTCTCCCGCCTGCTGGAACTCTGCGGCGGGACGCGGCGCTTCTTTGCGCCGCTCTGGGTTGTGCTCATGGGTCGGTTACCTCGTGAGGGAGCGGCGTGCGGCTACTGGAGGGACTTCTGGAGGGCGGTCACTTCGTCGTCGGCCTCCTCGGCGGCCTCGTCGGGCGTGAGCTGGCCGCTGGTCATCGCCCCGATGGCCTTGGCGACGGGGAGTTCACCGTTGGTGGCGCCGACGAGGGTGCCCTGCCCCTGGGTCAGACCCCACCGCTTCATTGCGCCGACTCCGGTGACGAGCCGGTCCAGGAGGGCCGGGGGGTAGGCCTTCTGCATGGACTCGCGGCGGTCGACGCCCATGACGCTGGCACGCCAGGCCCGCTCGAAGGAGTCCGGGGAGTCGGCCGTGCCGGTACGGACGGGGATCTTGCCCTCGGGCGCCATGCCGAACCAGTCGGCGTACCCCTTGCCCATCATGTACTCGATGAACTTGCCGGAGGCGTCCGTCTCGGCGGTCCTGGTGACGGCCCAGGACGTGATCTCGCCGAACTGGGCGGGTTCCTTGCCGTCGGGGCCCTTCAAGGACGTGACGACACCGGTGTTGCGGGCCAGGAACTTCGGGTCCTTCCCGCACTCCGGGCAGCTGGGCAGCGCGTCCGACCGCAGGCCCGCCAGCTCGTCCAGGAGGAAGGACGACCAGATCATCATCGACGACTTGCCCGCGAAGTACGTGGCCCGGGTGGTGTCCACGCTCTGGGTGCCGGGCGCTCCGTGCTCGCGCGCGAGGTCGTCGTACGCCGCGAAGGCGTTGCGGCACGCCCGGGAGTCGAGAGCGGGCTCGCCCGCCTCGTCGACCAGCTCGCAGCCGTTGGCCAGGGCGAGGTCCTCGAAGCTCTGCTGGGTGAAGACGTCCGAGGGGTCGGTCGCCAGGGAGATGCCGTCCCGGCCGCCCTTGTCGAGGGACGCGGCGGCCTTCAGGGCGCTCGCGTAGTCGTCCGGGGCGTCGAGCCCTGCCTCGGCGAACAGGTCCTTGCGGTAGACGAGGATCTGGAGCCAGGCGTCGGAGGGGACGCCGAGCCGCGTACCGCGGTCGGAGGTCAGCGCGAGCGCGTTGCTGTTGAACGTGGCCGGCCGCAGATCCTTCACGATGCGGTCGGCGACCTCGGTGTTGAGCAGGCCGTTGCCGTACATCTGCCAGACCTGGCCCATCGGGACCGCCCCGATCACGTCCGGGAGCTTGCCGGCCGCCGCCGCGGACATGATCAGCTGCGGCAGCTGGGCCTCGTCCACGCCGACGAGATCGACCTGGACGCCGCTCTCCTTCTCGAAACGGCTGATGACCTTTCTGGTCGCCGCCATACGGGGCGGCAGGTTCTCCTGCGACCACACCGTGATCCTGTTGTCCGGCCGCGCGGGGCCCGAGCTGCCGGAGCAGCCGGCCAGCAGACCGGCGGCCAGGGTCGCGGCGAGCCCGAACAGGGTCGCCCTCGACCGTCGGGTCTTCATCACCATGCTGTGTCCTCACGCCACTTACGCATTTTCCTGATGCATCTCAGCACTACTTTTGTTTGTTGACAAGACATAACTCTGAGATATCTTCGACTGAAGTCAGCGAGCAACACCCCCTCCCAGCACTACCGGAGCCCTTCGTGGAACGCGTCGTCCAGTTCACCGGCCCCCGTCAGGTCGAAGTCGCCGAGCACGAGAGCGCTCCGCTGCCCGCCGGGCACCTGCGGGTCCGGACCCGCTATTCCGGCATTTCGGCAGGAACCGAACTAACCGCATACAGGGGTACGAACCCATACCTGACGCGCACTTGGGACGCGGAGGCCCGGATCTTCCGTGACGGCGCCGCCGGTATCGAGTACCCGGTGGCCGGCTGGGGCTACTCCGAGGTCGGCGAGGTGACCGAGGTCTCACCCGAACTCGTCGGCACGCCGGGCATGCCCGTCACGGGCGATCTGGTCTGGGGCATCTGGGGCCACCGCAGCGAGGGCGTCGTCCCGGCCGAGCGCATGGCCGGCCACACACTTCCCGCCGGTCTCGAACCGCTCGCGGGGGCCTTCGCCCGGGTCGGTGCCATCGCGTACAACGCGATCCTGGCCGCCGACATCCACCTGGGCGAGGACGTGGCCGTCTTCGGCCAGGGCGTCATCGGCCTGCTGACCACCCGCCTCGCCCAGCTCAACGGGGCGCGCGTCACCGCGGTGGACGCGCTCGACGGCCGCCTCGCGACGGCCCGCGCGTACGGTGCGCGGCACACCCTCAACGCCCGCACCGACAGCGTCGCCGAACGCATCCGGGCCGCCACCGGCGGGGCGGGCGCCGATGTGGCCATCGAGATCAGTGGTGTGTACCCGGCCCTGCACGAGGCCGTGCGCTCCGTGACCGTCGGCGGCCGTGTCGTCGCGTCCGGTTTCTACCAGGGGGACGGCGCCGGCCTGCGCCTCGGCGACGAGTTCCACCACAACCGGGTACAGCTGATCTGCTCCCAGATCGGCGGGGTCCCCCCGCAGCTGGCGGGACGCTGGACCGTCGAGCGGCTCCAGCGGACCTTCCTCTCGCTGGTCGCGGAAGGGCAGGTCGATGTGAAGTCCCTGGTCAGTCACGTCGTCCCGGTGGCGGAGGCCGCCGACGCGTACGTGCTGCTCGACGAGACCCCCGCCGACGCCCTGCAGGTCGTGCTGGAGTTCTGAACCGGCGAGCCGGCGACACGGCAGACAGCCCACCCGTACGCACAGTCAGAACCCCAGCGCGCGCCCTCCGTCGGCGCCGAAAGGCACCTCATGCTGAAAACCGCCTGCCAGGAACAGCTCCTCCCCGGTGACACGCTCCAGGAGAAATGGGCCTTCGCCCAGGACGCCGGCTACGACGCCGTGGAGCTGCGGTCCAAGGGCGACTTCCACTTCCGCGACCGCCTGCCCGAGCTGAAGCGGGCACTCGCCGACGGCGTGGTCATGCCGACGGTCTGTGTCGACATGCTGCACTTCTTCGCCGCGTTCGACGACGACCTGCGCCGTGACGCGCTGGAGCAGATGAAGTCGCAGCTCTCCGTCGCGGCCGAGATCGGAGCGCTGGGCGTACAGACCCCCGCGTCCTACGGGATGTTCTCCCGCAGGCTCCCCCCGTTCGAGCCGCCGCGCACCGAGGAACAGGACCGCGAGGTGTTGCTGTCCGGCCTCTCCGAGCTGGGCACGCACGCGCGCCGCGAGGGCGTCACCCTCTACCTGGAGCCGCTCAACCGCTACGAGGACCACATGGTCAACCGGCTGGAGCAGGCCGTCGACCTGATCCGTACCGTAGGCCTGGACTCCGTCCGCATCGGCGTGGACAGCTACCACATGAACATCGAGGAGCCCGACCCCTCGGCGTCCATACTGGCGGCTGCCCCCTACATCGGCCACGCCCAGGTCAGTGACTCGAACCGCTTCCAGCCCGGGGCCGGCCACCTCGACTGGCCGGCCTGGATCGGCGCCCTGCACAGCATCGGCTACGAGGGCTACCTCGCCGCCGAGTGCCGGCTGACCGGGGACCCCCTCGCCGCAGTGCGCTCCATCCCCGCGTTCCTCCGGAGGGCCGGCGCGTGACGTCGCTGCTCGAATCCCCCGTGCCCGCCGCCTCCGACGACCTGACCCTTCGGCGCGGCGCGGCACGGGTACTCCTGGCCAACTGGACCGGTTCCTCCACGGTCCCGTCGCGCGGCCTGTATCCGCACCAGTGGAGCTGGGACTCGGCCTTCATCGCGATCGGGCTCCGCCACCTGTCGGTGCGCCGTGCCCAGCGCGAGTTGGAGAGCCTGCTGGGCGCGCAGTGGGCCGACGGACGCGTTCCCCACATCGTCTTCAGTCCGGCGGTGCCCCTCGACGCGTACTTCCCGAGCCCCGACTTCTGGCGCTCGTCGACGGCGGGGGCCCCGGCAGGCGCCCCCGCCGGCACCGAGACCTCCGGCATCGTGCAGCCCCCGGTGCACGCGCTGGCCGCCTGGCTCGTCCACCAGTCGGACCCTGAGGCCTCACGCAGCCGCGGCTTCCTGCCCCGTGTGTACGACCGCCTCGTGGCCTGGCACGACTACCTCACGGGCCCACGCGACCTCGGCGGCGGCGGACTGGCGGCCATGGTGCACCCGTGGGAGCCCGGCATGGACAACAGCCCCTGCTGGGACGGCCCGTTGCTGCGCGTCGAGCCTGCCGCCCCCGGCTCGTACCGGCGCGCCGACCTCGACCACGGACAGGCCTCGGAACGCCCCACCGACCTGGACTACGGACGGTATGTGCGGCTCGCCGCCGACTACCGGGACAACGGGTACGCGGACGTGCCGGGTGAGCACGCCTTCGCAGTCGAGGACCCCTGCGCCAACGCCCTGCTGATCGTCTCGCAGCACGCCCTCGCCCGGATCGCCGCCGGCATCGGCGCGGACCCCGCCCCCCACGAGGCGCGGGCGGCACACCTCACCGAGGCTCTGGTGGAGCGGCTCTGGTCGCCGGCCGACGGCATGTTCCTCTGCCGCGACCTGGTCGGCGGCGGGCTGATCCCCGAGCGCAGCGTCGCCGGACTCGTCCCCCTCATCGTCCCCGGTCTCCCCCGGCACGTCGTGGACGCCCTCATCGGCACGGCCACGGGCTCGGGCTTCCGTCTCGGCGAGGTCCCGATGGCACCGTCGTACGACATCACCGGGCACGCCTTCGACCCCTCCCGCTACTGGCGCGGTCCGGCCTGGTTCAACACCAACTGGCTGCTGGAACGCGGTCTGCGCCAGTACGGGCAGGCCCGCGCCGCTGACGCGCTGCGCACGGCGATGCTCGACGCCGCCGGTGCCAGCTCGTTCGCCGAGTACGTGGACCCGCTCACGGCCCAGGCCCGCGGCACCCGTTCCTTCGGCTGGACGGCCGCCCTCACCCTGGACCTGCTGGCCGCGGCGCGGCCTGCCGCCGGCTCCGTCCCCGCCTGCCGGACGAGCGTCCTTCCGATCGGAGCACGTACGTGAGCACAGCGGATACCACCCTGGTCCGCGCGGGCACCTTCGCCGTCCTGGGAGCCGACGGGGGTGTGAGCGGCCGCCGCGGCACCTCCCCCGACGGCCTGTTCCATCGCGACGCCCGGCACTTGAGCCGGTGGGCACTGACCGTGGACGGCGCCGCGCCGGCCGTACTCGTGCCGTCGTCCGGGGACGCGTCCGCTCTGTGCATCCTCACTCCCCCGGGGACCAGGGACGAGCCGGCGGCCTGCACCGTCTTCCGTGAGCAGGCCGTCGACTCCGGCCTGCTGACGGAACGTCTGCGGCTGGTCAGCAACCGTCCGGAGCCCGTCACCGCCCTCCTCTCCCTGACCGCGGACGCCGACTTCGCCGACCAGTTCGAGCTGCGCTCCGACAAGCGCCGGTACGTGAAGGCCGACGCCCTGCACACGGCGAGCGCCCACTCGAAAGGAGTGGCGTTCACCTACGAACGCGGTGAGTGGCTGTCCCGTACGTCGGTGTGCGCCTCCCCCGCCCCGGCGTCCGTCCGGCCCCTGGATCCGCAGGGCACGGCCCACCGCCTCGACTGGCACCTGGAGCTGCCCGCCCACGGCACGGCCGAACTCCTGCTCACCGTCACGGCGTACGCCCACGGCGCACCCGCACCGGCCCTGGCCGGCTCCCCGGGTGAAGCCGTCGGCGAGCACGCGGCGGACGTCTCCGCCTTCGTGGGCGCTGCGCCGGCCATGCCGCCGGACGCACCCGCGGACCTCGCCGCCGCCTGCGCGCGCGGGCTGAGCGACCTCGCGGCCCTGCGGGTCCCCGCCACCGGTCCGGACGGTGAGCAGGTCCGCGTGCCGGGGGCCGGGATCCCCTGGTTCCTCACTCTCTTCGGCCGGGACTCCCTGTTCACCTCCCTCTTCGCGCTGCCCTACCGGCCGGAGCTGGCGGAGGGGACCCTGCGCGCACTCGCGGCGACTCAGGGCACGGAGTACGACACCGGCCGGGGCGAGCAGCCGGGGCGCATCGTGCACGAGATCCGGCACGGCGAACTGGCCCATTTCCGTCAGGTGCCGTACGGCCGTTACTACGGCTCGGTGGATGCCACCCCGCTCTTCCTCGTGCTCCTGGACGAGTACACCGAGGCAACGGGTGACCCCGCCCTCGCCTCCCGCCTCGAGCGGCACGCACGGGCCGCCGTGGCCTGGATGTTCCGTGACGGCGGCCTGGACGGCGGCGGCTACCTGGTCTACTCGCCCGACCCACAGGGCCTGGTGAACCAGAACTGGAAGGACTCCGACGGCGCCGTCTGCTTCCTCGACGGCACCCAGGCGGAGGGCCCGATAGCCGTGTCGGAGGCACAGGGGTACGCGTACGACGCGCTGGTACGCACCGCCCGGCTGGCCCGCACGGTGTGGGACGACGCCGAGTACGCCGACCGGCTCGAGAGCGCTGCCGCGGATCTGCGGGTCCGGTTCCTGCGGGACTTCTGGATGAGTGGTCCCGACTTCCCGGCCCTGGCACTGGACGGCCGTGGCCGGCAGGTCGACTCGCTCGCCTCGGACGCCGGGCACCTGCTGTGGTCGGGCATCCTGGACGAACGGCACGCACAGCGTGTGGGACGGCGCCTGCTGGAATCCGACTTCTTCTCCGGCTGGGCCATCCGTACGCTGGCGTCCGGTCAGCCCGGGTACCACCCCCTCTCGTACCACCGGGGCACCTGCTGGCCGCACGACAACGCGGTCATCCTGCTCGGTCTGGCGCGGTGCGGGCTGGCGGACGAGGCACGAACGGTCGCCCTGGGCCTGCTGGAAGCCTCGGCACACCACGGTCACCGGCTGCCCGAGGTGATGGCGGGCTACTCCCGCACCCAGTACCCCCGCCCCGTGCCGTACCCGCACTCGTGCTCGCCGCAGGCGTGGGCGGCGGCGACTCCGCTGGCCGTCCTCACGGCGCTGCGGACGGAGGGCGGACCCTCACCTTCCGGCGCGCGGCCGTAGGCGGGCAGACGCATCGCGCACGGAACGCGGCTCTCGCCGTCGCCGTGCATGCCGCGGGGCGCTCCTCCCGACAGGCCGGATCGGGGCGCCCTGCACCCGCGGTCCGCCCTTCCGCAATGTTCTGTTGCCGGAAAAAGGAACACACTCGTCACACCTCTGGCGAGTGGCTGAAACCCGGCAGTCTCCTGCGGCCCGGCCGGACGGGTGTACGCCTTGGGGCCCGGGGCCGGGGATGGCGGCCCCGGGGTGACCACGCGGGTACTCCGGGGCCGTGATGTTCACTGTGGTAGAAACAGACCATGTCAGAGGAGACCACCGCCGAGGGCGACCACAGACGGGCGTCGATCGTCGCAGCACTCCGTGAGGGGGTGCGGCGCGTCGACGACCTGGCCCGTGGCTGCGGGGTCAGCACGATGACCATCCGACGCGATCTCCAGGTGCTGGAACAGCGGAACGAGATCCGCCGGGTCCGTGGCGGAGCCGTGCCCGTGGACGCCTGGACGTTCGACCACCGTCTCGGCCGGTCCGCAGCCGCCAAGGACCTGATCGCCGCGAAGCTGATGGCTCTCGTGCCGGACAAGGGCGGTATAGGCCTCGATGGTTCGACCACCGTCCACAGCCTCGCACGGTGCCTGCTGGAGCGACCGGTGCGCGACCTGACGGCGGTGACCACGGGCGTCGAGACCTTCCACACCCTGTCCAGGTCCCCCGGCTGCAGGGCGTACGCCACCGGCGGCACCGCGGACCTGCACACCGGCAGCCTGGTGGGTCCGCTGGCCCAGGTGACGCTCCAGCAGTTCGCGCTGCACACCTGCTTCCTCTCCGCGACGTACCTGGACGCCTCCGTCGGCACGACCGAGTTCACCGCCGACGAGGCAGCGGTGAAGCGGGCTTTCGCGGCTGTCTCCCGGCGGACCGTCCTGGCCGTCGACTCCTCGAAGCTGGGCCACCGGGCCGTGGCCAGATGCCTGGCACTGGACGACGTGGACGTCCTGGTGACCGAGCTCGGCCCGGAGGACGAACGGCTGGAGCCGTACCGGGGCCTGGTCGAGCTCATGTGAGGCGCGCCCGGCCGCAAGGTCGCCCCACGCCGGGCCCCGCTTCCCCGGCCGGAGCCCTTCGACGGCGGGCCGGTCGGCAGGCCGGGTCGCGTCCGGTGGAGTCCGGGAGCAGGACCGGTCCACCTCCGGGCCGCCGCCGTTGCCGGCGAACCGGGATCCGGGTCGGCCACGACGTCGCCGTCGGCCGAGCCGGTGATGTCACCTCCGTCAGGGCCGCACTGCCCCGGGCACCTCCGTGGGCCAGGATCCCGGACCCGTTGGCGGAGGGGTCGATACGCACGTGCGAGATGCGCGCTCCGGGCACGGAGCCGCCGCCCGACGTGAACTGGATCCCGTCGCAGGTCGAGTCGTGGATTTCCGTGACAACACGATCCAGCTGCCGTGGAGGGCCAACGGCATCGCGGTCCACGGCGGTCACGGCAACACGATCGGGGGCGCCGTCATCTCCGCAGTGGTCGTCATGGCCGATGTCCACCGGCGGGTTCTTCACGTACTTGCTCGACCGCACGGCCGGCGCGTCGTCACCGGTGTTCCTGGGGGACGAACGAACACCGTCGAATCGCGCGTTCCGTTCGCGAGGCCGACGCCGACCGCGCAGGTGGTGCGGATGCGCATGCCGGAGACCTCTCCCTTCCGTCATCGGTCCTCACAGCCGGTCCCGCCGCCACCCCCATCGGGGCAGTCGGCACCCCGGTCCGAGGGGGGCGGGCGAGGCCGTCGGCATGCGTCGGCGAGGACCGGCCGCCGACCACCGGCTCACGGGCGGCGTGAACGGCCTCCTGTCCGAATCCGGGCAAGTAGGTTAGGTTAGGCAAACCTAAGTAACTGCGATGAGGTCTCCCCGCCCGCTCCCCTGGAGAACTTGGATGCGTCCGTTCAACTCCCGCGCCACCCGGCCCACACCCGCCGAACGCGTGCTGTCGGTCCTGACCGCCGCCCACTCGATGACGGTGGTGAGCGACGGTCACGACCCCGTCGAGGTCCACCGCCTCGACGGCACCGCCGCGATGGGCCATATCCATCTGCACGAACCGTCCGAGTCCGGTGGCGCCGCCCAGCCAGGGCTCCGCATTCCTGTCCGGCTGGAGTTCACCGACATCGCGCCCACGCCCGTGCGGGACCGCACACGCGCCCGCGTCACGGTGACCGGCCTGCTGTCGGCCCCGTACAGCACGGAGACGACGGAGAGCACTTGCATGGAGTTCGGCCAGGCCGTGTTCGAGGACCACGGGGGCCGCGCCTTCGTCACGCTGGACACCTTGCAGGAGACGGATCCCGACCCCCTGGCCACCAGCGAGGCGGCCATGCTGACCCACCTGATGGACGACCACGACGAACTGGTCCCCCTGCTTCTGCGCCTCGTGCACCCCCGGCCGGAGAGGGGCGTGACGCGCGTTCTCCCGCTGGCGCTGGACCGTTACGGCGTGACCCTGCGTCTGGAGTATCCAGGCGCCCACCGCGACGCCCGCCTGCCGTTCCCGAAGCCCGTGGCCCGCCTCGACCAGGCCGGCCCTCAGATCCACGCCCTGCTGGCCGCCGCCCGCCGCGTCTCCCACCGCAATCAGCTGCTCACCTGAACACGGGCGCGCCGGGCCGGTCGGCCGCCTCCGACCGGCCGGCCCGGCGCGGCAGCCCTGGGACGCGGGGTGGCGGCCCCGGACCTGAGGTCCGGTCACTTCCGCCAGTACAGGTGGTGCGTCACCCCGCTCGGGCTGGGCACGGCCTCCAGGTGGTACCTGTCGAGCAGCTCGTCCGGGGAGTCCCAGAGGCGCAGCCCGGAGCCGAGCCTCACCGGCGAGACCGCCACATGCAAGGTGTCGACGAGGCCGGCGTCCAGGAACTCCCGGATGGTGGTGACTCCGCCGCCGAGCCGGACGTCCTTGCCCCGCGCCGCCTCCCGGGCCCGCTCCAGGACCGTGGCCGGGTCACCGTCGACGAAGTGGAACGTGGTGTCGGAGAGTGTGAACGAAGGGCGCTCATGGTGCGTCATGACGAACACCGGCGTGTGGAAAGGCGGCTCGTCGCCCCACCAGCCGCGCCACTCGTGGTCGTCCCACGGCCCGCGCTGGGGTCCGAACTTGTTGCGCCCCATGATCTCGGCACCGATGTGGTGGGCGAAGTCCCGCGTGAAGTAGTCGTCGAGGCCCCGGCTTCCCCCGGGATCGGTGCGGCGGGGCCAGCTCGCCGTGGCACCGGCCCAGGCGAACAGCTCCGCCGGGTCGACCGCGCGGCCGAACGGATGCTCCAGGCTCTGGTCCTCACCGGCGCCGACACCGTCACTCGAGACGTTGAAGTTCTGGACTCTCAGCAGCTGAGCCACGTGCTCCTCCTGTGTCGTCGTCAACGGTGACCGGACTGTCCGGCCGACGACCGGTCATCGACGCGTCGGACCGTTCCACGATCTGACCACGGAGGTGGGCCTGCGACACACGGAACCCGGAAGATCACCGCGAGCTCGTCCGCCCGCGTGGCGGGGTACCGCCCGGGACCACGGTCAGGGGGTGGCTGTGCCACCCCCCGACGTGCCGGCGCGCCTCAGGTCTGCGGACGGCTGCCGTGGTTCGCTCCGTTCTTGCGGCGGGCCTTCTTCTTGCGACGTCGCTTCGAGGACATCGAACCTCCTCATTCGGTAGCTTCTGAACACTATCCACCGGATTGTCCACTCCGGCGATCACTGAGCCCCTTACCCGAGGGAGTGGCGCCAAACACCGGACGTGGATCCGGGCGGGGAGCCTGTGTCACGGCGCGCGACGAGCGGTGCACACGGCGCGCAGGTCCGTCCGGCGCACTGCCCGGGCGGGTACCTCAGCTCCATGGACAGTCGCCGACCTGCTGTGATGTGATCCGTGCGGTGGAACGGCCCTGCCCGGCGCTGCTCACCGGGCGATCCCCAGGTGGGTCACGCGAAGGCGGACCGAACCCCGCGTCATGCCTTCCGCCGCTCGGCCACCCGTGGATCCCCGCATCTCCACGGCGAGCGCACGGGTCCGTCCCCCCAGGCTCGAAAGTTCCGTACACATGCAGAAGACCAAAGCCGCACTCTGGGAGTTCCTCCAGGGTCTCGGTAAGACGTTCATGCTCCCGGTGGCCCTGCTCGCGTTCTGCGGCATCATGCTGGGCATCGGCTCCTCGCTCTCCAGCGAGGCGGTCACCGACAACCTCCCCTTCCTGAAGGCCGAGGGCTTCCACCTCGTCTTCACGTGGATGGCCGGCACGGGTCTGGTGGCCTTCACCTTCCTGCCCGTCCTCTTCGCGATGGCGATCCCCCTCGGACTCGCCCGCGAGGACAAGGGTGTGGCCGCGTTCTCCGGTTTCGTCGGCTTCGCCGCCATGAACCTCGCGGTGAACTTCCATCTCACCGCCAGGGGCGTCGATCTCGAGGACGAGAAAGCGATCGAGCACTACGGCATAGCCGATGTGCTGGGCGTGCAGTCCATCGATACGGGCCTCCTCGGAGCTGTGGCCGTTGGCATCGTTGTCAGCCTCCTCCACCAGCGCTTTCGTACCCAGCGGATGCCTGACGCCCTGGCCTTCTTCGGCGGACTGCGCTTCGTCCCGATCATTTCGGCTCTCGTCCTGAGCGCCGCCGGTCTGCTCATTCCCCTGGTGTGGCCGGCCTTCAACGGCTGGATCACCGCCGTGGGGCGCGGCATCGGGCACACCGGTGTCTTCGGACCCTTCTTCTTCGGCATGGGAGAGGTGCTGCTGCGGCCGATCGGGCTCCACCACATCCTCGTGGCCATGTTCCGGTTCACCGACGTCGGCGGTTCGGGAGCCGTGTGCGGGGACAACGTCTCCGGGGCCCTGAACATGTTCTACGCGCACCTCGACTGCGCGGGCTCGCCGGACGCAGCCGTCACCGACGCGACGCACTTCCTCTCCCAGGGCAAGATGGCGTCGTATCTGGGCGGTCTGCCGGGCGCCGCGCTCGCGATGTACCACTGCGCGAGGAGGGAGATGCGCCCGGAGATCAAGGCTCTGCTCATCTCGGGCGTGGTGGCCTGCGTCGTCGGCGGCATCACGGAGCCGCTGGAGTTCCTCTTCCTGTTCGTCGCGCCGTGGCTCTACGCCGTCCACGCGGTCCTGGTGGGCCTCGGCTTCCTCACGGCGGCCGTGCTGGGAGTCTTCATCGGCAACACCGACGGCAATGTCATCGACTGGCTCGTCTTCGGGGTCCTTCAGGGCTCGACGACCAAGTGGTACCTGGTTCCGGTGATCGCGGCTGTGTGGTTCGCCGTGTACTACTTCCTCTTCCGCTGGGCGATCACGCGCTTCGACCTCAGGACGCCTGGCCGTGAGGAGCCGGAGCCCGGCGACGCGGACGGTGAGGACTCCGCCCAGGAGGGGACGGAGGGACCCGCGCGGGAGCTCGTCGCGGGGAAGTACGACGCTGCCGCCATCCTCGACGCGATCGGCGGCGCCGGCAACATCAGGTCCCTGGACAACTGCATCACCCGTCTGCGCATGACGGTGCAGGACGCCGGACAGGTCGACGAGGCACGGCTGAAGAAGCTCGGCGCCATCGGGGTGATCAAGCTCGACGGCCACAACGTGCAGGTCATCATCGGACCGCAGGTGCAGTCGGTGAAGGACGCCATCGCCACCATGATCCCGGTGGGCTGACCATGGCTCTCCCTCCGCCCGCCTCCCCCCGCGCGGCTCATGGGTCCCCGGAGGACCCCTACGGCTTCGGCGTGCCGGTGGACCGGCACGGCACCTGGTGCACGCAGTGGGACTACGTCGAGGACCGCTTCGGCGTCCCGGGTCTGCTGCCGTTCACGATCTCCGACATGGACTTCGAGACAGCGCCGGCCGTCATCGCCGCGCTCCGCGAACGCATGGAGCACGGTGTGCTCGGCTACTCCCGGTGGCGGCAGGACGACTTCCTCTCCGCGATCGTCCACTGGTACGCGACGCGGCACTCGACGGCCGTCGATCCCGCTTCGATCGTCTACGGGCCCTCCGTCGTCTACCAGCTGTCGCAGCTGCTCCGTCTGTGGTCGGACCCCGGTGACGGCGTCGTCGCGCACACACCCATGTACGACGCGTTCCCCAGGACCGTGGAGGCCCACGGGCGGCAGCTCCGCGCCTGCCCGCTCGACGACTGGGTGGAAATGGAGCGGCTCCTGGCGCTGCCCGACACCGCGGTGCTGCTGCTGTGTTCGCCGCACAATCCGACGGGCAGGGTCTGGTCCGCTGAGGAACTGGACCGGATGGCGCGGCTCTGCGCGCGGTACGGCGTGGCCGTCATCAGCGACGAGATCCACTCGGATCTCGCGCACGCCCCGCACGTCCACCGCCCGTGGGCCGGCCACGCCGGTGAGGGACGGTGGGCTGTCGTCACATCGGCGTCCAAGTCGTTCAACATCCCCGCACTGACGGGAAGTTACGGCATCGTCGGTGATCCGGCGTCACGTGACGCCTACCTGCGGCAGCTCAAGGACGCGGACGGCCTCTCCTCCCCCGCGGTGCTGTCGCTCGTCGGACACATCGCCGCGTACAGGGAGGGGGCGCCTTGGCTGGACTCCCTGCGCCCGTATCTCGCGGCCAACCTCGCGATGGTCGCCGACCGCCTGCGGGCCGAGTTCCCGCAGCTCGGCTGGAGACCGCCGCAGGCGGGGTATCTCGCCTGGCTGGACCTTCGGCCGCTCGGCGTCGACGACGACGCACTGCAGCGCGAGCTCGTCGAGGTGGAGCGGGTGGCCATCATGCCGGGAGCGGCGTACGGCTCCCCGGGGTGGCTGCGGCTCAACGTCGGGTGCCCCCGGTCCAAGGCGGAGGCGGGGGTCGAGGCGCTGGTCCGCGCGCTGCGCCGGCTCACCTGGTGACCTGGTCCGGAGACTCTGTCGCACGTAGCGGCAGACGCGGTCGAGGATCTGGTCGGCGGTCCTGGTCCGCTCGAAGGGCCGGGCGGCGTCGTTCCGGAGTCACCAGGAGCGTTGCCGGCTCCGTCTGCCGGGCCGTACGGGCGAGGGCGGACGGAGGGGGCGTCCCGCCCGCCCCGATACCCTGCCCGGCTCGTGCGGCCCGGGCCGCGCACCCGCGGATCAGTGTCCGGCCGCTGCCTTCACGAGGGCGACCGCGACACCGATCACCGCGTCGGCCAGGCCGGCCAGCACCGCGAGGAGGACACCGCCGCCCATGCGGAGACCTCCCGCGCAGCCCCAGGCGAAGAGGGAGGCGATACCCACGCCGGCCGCCGTCATCAGCGCGGCGGAGAGGGACAGTACGTCCAGGGCGGCGAGGGCGATCGTCACAGCCGGGCCCACCGCGCACGACAGCAACGGGCTGCTGACGTACAGCATGCGCCGCAGGTCCTGACCGGTGGCGAGATGGCGGTGCACCGTGCGGTGCGCCTGCTGGTCGGCCACGAACGCCGCGAGCCACAGTCCGAGAGCGGTGGTCAGAACCGTGGCCAGGGCGCCCGTGGTGCCCGCCTCGCTCACGGAGAGGCCGACCACCACGGCGATCATCGTGATCGTCGCGTAGATCCGCTCCTTGAGCCGGTCCGCGGGCGCACCCTCGATCCGCTCGGGCGCCGGGTCCGGCCGCCGGTCCTCCGCCATCCGGTTCCCCTCGCCCTTCACGGGACGGCGGACGTCGCGCGCCCCTGTTCCGGCACAGCAGCAAGAGCCCACGGACAGCACCGTGGCCACGGCCACCAGCATGCCTCCTCGGAGGCCCGAAAGCCGGAACCCCGGGAGGGGAGAGCGGTGCGGCGGTCCGTCCGGAGCGAGGGGGCGGCCCCGGGCGGCCGGGCGGTCAGGCGAGGACGAACGGGAGTCTGTCGGCCAGTTCGCCCAGGACGGCCGTCTCGGCGTCGGTCGGGGGACGCCGTCCGGTACCGACCAGCAGCACGTCCTCGTCCGGGAGTGAAGCGGGGAACGCGGTCCCGGCGATCTCCTCCAGCAACCGACGGGACCGGGCCAGTCCCTCCTCGGGGACGTCCTGGGCGTCCGGGAGGTGCGCGACGAGGTCGAGGTGGTGCAGCGTCCACTCCAGGACGTAGGCGGTGAGGTAGTCGTCCACGGTCATGACCTGTCCGCGGGTGCCGACCCGGAGCCCGGGGTCGGCCAGCGCGGCGGCACGGCCGGCCGCGGACCCCACGTCGTCCAGGTGGAACTTCAGCAGCCGGGGCTCCTCGTAGGCGGCGGCCAGCCGGACGGTCACCGCGTCGAGCGGGTCGTCGCCGCTCGGCGGTGTCCCGGACACCTCCCAGTAGGTCGCCGCGTCGCGGGTCGGTTCCGTGGCGGCCGGTGTCACGAGGGTGACCAGGACGTCCTGGGCGTCGATGACCAGATGGCACACCAAGTCCCGCACGAGCCAGCCGGCACAGCCGGACGGCTGCGAGAACTCCTCGTCCGGGAGCTCGGCGACCGCCGTGCGCAAGGCGTTCCACGACCGCGCGAAGAGATCCACACGGGCACGCTAGTGCGGTGCGGCCGGCATGTTCAAGCACATACGGACGGCCGCGCAGGCGGTCACCCCGAGAAGGGGGAAGCCCCGTGCGGCCCCGTCCGCCGCACTACGGTGCTCGGATGCGCATGTACCTTTCCTCTTTCCGCACGGGTGAGCGCCCCGATCAGATGCTGGCGCTGCTGACGGACCCTGCCGCCACGGGCGAGGTCGCTGTGATCGCCAACGCGGTCGACGCCCTGCCGGCGGGCGAGCGCCGGGCGGCCGTCGAGCAGGAGGCCGACGAGCTCGCCGGGCTCGGGCTGCGTCCTGTGGAGATCGACCTCCGGGCGTACTTCGGCGCGCCCGCAGCCCGGACCGCCGACGCCCTGTCCCGGTTCCCCCTGGTCTGGGTCCGCGGGGGCAACGTGTTCGTCCTGCGCCAGGCCCTGGCGAGAAGCGGCGCCGACACGGCCCTGGCCGGTCTGGTGAGCCGTGACGCCCTCGTCTACGCCGGTTACAGCGCCGGCGCCTGCGTCCTCGCCCCGGGCCTGCACGGGCTGGAGGACTGCGACGACCCCGATGCGGTACGGACGGCCTACGGCGACGAGGCCCGTTGGGACGGACTGGCACTCCTCCCCTATGTGGTGGTGCCCCACGTCGACTCCCCAGGGCATCCCGAGACGGACATCCTCGGCATCGTGGCCGACCGCTACCGTGCCGCGGGAACCGCCCACCGGACCCTGCGTGACGGCCAGGCCATCGTGATCGACGGCAGGAGCACCCGGGTCTTCTGATCTCCCGTCGGCTGCGGCTCCGGTCGTGCCGTACGCCATCTGGGGTCCGGGGCAGGGGACGGCCGCCGAGCGCCGGGAGGTGCCCGCGGCCTTCGGGTGGAGGACAGAACCCGTCCTCCACCGGTGACAGCGTGAGGGCCACCACGCGGACCGGGCGCACCACGCGCGCGGAGTCGACGGCCGCCCTGTGGGCGGCCGTCCGGCGCTCGCCCCGATCGACCGAAAGCCAGGAGCCATCATGTCCGTCACCACCACGACCCACCTGAACTTCCGCGGCGACGCCCGCGCGGCGCTCGACTTCTATCACTCCGTGTTCGGCGGGGACGTCGTAGCCGTCACCTACCGGGAGGCAGGCGCCGCGCAGGACCCGGAGGAGGCGGACCAGGTCATGTGGGGCCAGGTCGCCGGGGACGACGGCTTCCGTGTCATGGCTTACGACGTGCCCTCACGGATGCCGTGGCACCCGGGTGAGAACGCCGTCTTCGTCTCCCTGCGCGGTGACGACGCGGACGAGATCACCGCTCTCTGGGGCAGGCTGGCCGTCGGCTCGACCGTCGTGCAGCCGCTGGAGCCGGCCCTGTGGGCACCCCTCTACGGCATGCTCAAGGACCGCTTCGGCGTCGTCTGGGTTCTGGACGTGGCCGCCCCGTACAGCGGCTGACCGTCGTGTCCGCTCCCGGTCCGACGGCGGCGGACCGGCGATGTCCCGGCCCGCCGCCCGGGCGGGGTGGGGCTCCGTGAGCCACCGGACGGACCACGGATGTGGCACGTCACCGGCAGGTGTCCTGAGGAGGCCGGGGCTTCACGCTCACCCGTCGACGGCTCGCCGGATTCGTCGATTTCGCCGCGTCTGAAACGCGTGAGGGGGGGTAGACGGGGCGATGGGTGAGCTGCGTGGTGCAGCTGACCGGACGGGGGACGGTGTCATGGAACAGCTGACGACGAATGGCGAAGCGGCACAGGTCAGGGCGCCGGGCGCCCTCACGGGTGGGGCCGCGTACGACATGAGCTCTGCGGAGATCGCCCAGGCCCGCGCCTTCGTACGGGAGTTCCTGTCCGACGCCCGCTCCCTGCACGGCCTGGACGTGTCCGCGCGGGCGATGGACGTCGCCCAGCTGGTGGTGAGCGAGCTGGCCACGAACGTCTGCAAGTACGCTCCCGGCCCGTGTCTGCTGGATCTCGAGGTGGACGGCGGCATGGTGGGCATCACCATGTGGGACTCGGGTGCCGTGCTCCCCACCGCGCTGCCCGCCGATCCCGCCCGCGCGGGGCAGCATGGCCTCGAGATCGTTCTCGCGGTGTGCCAGAGCTTCGAGGTACGCCGTGAGCCCGTGGGTAAACGCGTCCGCGTGCAGATCTCACTGCTCGAGGGCTCGCGGAACGAACCGGCCGGCCCCACCCCCTGGTGACGGCCGCCGGGACTCGCCCGCTGCGTCACCGCCTCACGCGGAACGGCACGGCCGCACGCCTTTCCGGGCGTGCGGCCGTGCCGTTGTGCCGTCGGTGCTCAGTAGGCGGAGTCGACGTTGTCGATGGAGCCGTACTTGTCGGCCGCGTAGTTGGCGGCCGCGGTGATGTTGGCGACCGGATCGGTCAGGTCCTGCGGCGTTCCGGAGACGTGGTACGCGTCGAACGTCGGCTGGATCACCTGGAGCAGGCCCTTGGAGGGCGTGCCGTTCTGCGCGTTGACGTCCCAGCCGTTGGCCGCGTCGGGGTCACCGCCGGACTCGCGCATGATGTTGCGGTGCAGGCCCTCGTAGGTGCCCGGGATCCCCTTGGCGTCCATGATCTTGAGGGACGCCCGGATCCACGCGTCCAGGTTGTCCGGGTCGGCGACCGCCTTGTCGGCCTTCTCGGCCAGGGCGGCTGCCTGGGCGGCGACTCCGGCTGCCTGGACTCCGGCCGTCACCGCGCCGTGCGAGGCCGGTGCGGCGGCCTGGGCGGGGGACGGGACGAGCGTCATGGCTGCTGCTGCGGCTCCGACGGCGCACAGTCCGGAAACCGAGAACGTGCGGATCCGGGCGGTGCGGGCAGGGGCCGGGGACTGAGCGGACGTACGGATGGAACACTCTCCTCGCGCTGATGTCAGGGACGCCACGGGGTCTGCTGCGGAACGGAGTGCGGACGGGCCCCGGAGTGCGGAACACGGCGCCCTGCCGGACCGGGGCGTCGTCCCCCCGTGGGCTCGGTCCATGGTTAGCGGCGCACGAGGCGAGGGGCAACGACCGGCCTTACTACCGAGCTACGTAGGCGGGGGCCGGGGAGCCGAGCGGCGCGCTCCAACCCTCCGGACCCGGGCGGCACCATCTACTACCGCGCTTCGTATGTGACCTGGGACCTATGGGCCGACTCACAACCCCGGACCCGCCGGCCGCAGCGGGGCCCGGCCGGCACTTCTGGCCACAGCCGGCCTCCGGTGACGGCCCTCGGCCTCATCGGCCGCCGGTGCCGGCCCTCACGTCGGCGGGCGGCGTCCCCGCGGGCGCCCGGTCCCGGGGTCAGCGGATGGCGGAGCCGGGTGCGGCGGCGAGCAGGCCGAGCTCGTCGCGTCGGGGAAGTCCCTCCCAGTCGCCGTCCGAGGCGACGGCGAACGCACCGAGGGTGTTGGCCCGGGCAAGGCGTTCGGCCGGTGGCAGCCCGTCGAGGAGGCCCGAGAGGTATCCGGCGCAGAAGGCGTCGCCGGCGCCCACCGTGTCACGCACGGGCACGCGCAGAGCGGCCTGGGAGTGCCTGGCGCCCTGCCGGTCGCGGAACGCGGCGCCCTCTCCCCCGCGTTTGACGACCACTTCCCCCACCCCGGAGGCCAGCAGCGCATCGACCGCTCGCTCCTGCCCGCCGGGCGACTCGGTGAACTCGTCGGTCATGACCGGGAGCTCGTCGTCCGAGGCGATCAGGACGGTGAGGTGCGGAAGGAGTGGCCGAAGCGCCTTTCCGGCCTCCTCGGCCGTCCACAGACGCCGCCGGTGGTTGACGTCCAGGGTGACGGTCCACCCCTGCGCGTGCGCGTGGGCGGCGGCTGCGCGCACCGCCTCCAGAGGACCGGGGCCGAGAGCAGCCGTGATGCCGGTCAGGTGGAGCACCCGCGCACCGTCGCCGAGCGCGGGTGCGAGGTCGGCGGGGGTCAGCAGGGAGGCCGCGGAGTGGCCGCGCCAGTAGTGGACCCGCGCGAGGTCCGCGACGCGGCGCTCGCGGAGCATCGCGCCGGTGGGGGCCGTGGCGTGGAGGGCGGCGCGGGTGATGTCGACGCCTTCTCCGCGCAGGGTACGCAGGATGAGGCGGCCGGGCTCGTCGTCGCCGACGAGCCCGGCCCAGACGGCGCGATGGCCCAGCCGGGCCAGACCGATGGCGACGTTCGACTCGGCACCGGCGACGGTCGTGCGGGCCTGGGCGCCTACCGCCAGGGCTCCGGGCAGTTGGGCGGCCAGCATGGTCTCGCCGAACGTCAGCACATCGGCGGACGGGGTGGCATCTCCGGGCACGGCGGTCACGCCTCCCCCTGTGTGCCGCGGGCGCAGAGGGACACGAACCGGCGGGCGCGTTCGCGCAGGGCGGCCAGGTCGCCGCCGTGCGCGGCGTCACCCACCAGCGGCGATCCGACGCCGACCGCGACCGCGCCGTGTGCGAGGTACTGCTCGGCACCGGCGAGGTCCACGCCACCGACGGGCACGAACGGCAGGTCGGGGAAGGGGTCGCGGAGGGCCTTGAGGTAGGCGGGGCCGCCCAGCGAGGCGGGGAAGAGCTTGACGGCGTCGGCGCCGGCGCGCCGGGCCGCCACGGCCTCGGTCGGGGTGAGCGCACCGGCCAGGACCGGCAGCCCGGCCCGGACCGACGCGCCCACGGCTTCGGTGAGGGCGGGGGTGACGATCCAGCGGGCCCCCGCCTCGTGCGCGCGGGAGACGTCGTCCTCGGTCAGCACGGTGCCCATCCCGATGACGGTGCCGGGCCCCGCCTCGGCGGCGGCACGGCGTACGACGGCGAGGGCGTCCGTGGTGTTGAGGGAGACCTCGACGAGAGCCACGCCCTCGTCCGCGAGGGTCAGGACGGTGCGCAGGGCGGCGTCGGGGTCCGTGCCGCGCACGATGGCGGCCAGCCGGGTGCGGCCGAGCACGTCGGCGAAGGTGTCACTGTCGGGACGGGCAGGGGGGTGCATGTGGTTCACGTCCAGGTGGTTCACGGGGAGAGCGGGCCGTCGGGGAGCACCACTCGGCGTGGGCGGGCGAGACGGGCTCGCCGGGCGTCCGGGCGCCGTGTGCGTGGCGAGGGACCAGGGTCTGCCGGTCCTCGACGGTGGGGCCGGGGGGCCGGACCGCACGGTCGTCCGCCTCGACCGCCGGAGCCGGGGCCGTGGGCCGCACGGCATGTCCGTCGTGGACGGCATGGGCGGCTCCGGGGACTGCGGCGGGACGGCGTTCGAACGGTCGGTGGCGCCGGGGGCCACCACCACATGCATTAAATATGCATTATTGCTGGACACCAAGACGACAGCCGGCCCCCAGCAGCGCGCCACCGCGCGGGGCTGGTAATCGGCATGTCGAGTATGTGCTGATGGCATATCAAATTCTTTTCAGTGGGAAGAATTTGAAGCCACAGCACGGAGGGCCGTCTTGCCGCCCACCAAAGCGCCCTGATGTGATGGCGCATTCGGGCCGGCAGGACGGGGGAGTCGGTGTTCGTGGGGGGCAGCAGCAGCTGCTCGGGGGCCTGCTGGAGGGACGCGTTTCATGAGCGAGGACATAGGGGTGCGCGGAGTCCGCTTCCGGATTCTGGGCTCGTTCGAATGCTGGGACGGGCCGGAGCGCGTCCGGGTGGGTGGCCCTGTGCACGAAAGGGTCCTGGTCACCCTGCTGCTGGAGCCCCAGCGCGTACTCCCCGTGTTCCGGTTGGTGGAAGCCGTCTGGGACGAGAACGCGCCTGCCACCGCCGCCCATCAGGTACGCAAGGCGGTCGCCGAGTTGCGGCAGCGCATTCCCGACGGGCGGAACCTGATCGTCACCGAGGGTCCGGGGTACCGAGCGCTGACCACGCCCGAGCAGGTGGACCTCAGCCGCTTCACCGAAGGGCTGAAACAAGCCAGGGAAGCTACCGCCGCCGGACAAAGTGCGCACGCCGCGACGGCTCTGCGCGAGGCGCTCGACCTCTGGCGCGGCCCTCTGCTGTCCGGCAGCGGCGGCTCCGTCCTCTCCGCCGCTTCCGCGGCCCTGGAAGAGCGCCGGCTCACCGCCGTGGAGCAGCTTTTCGACCTGCGGCTCGCCGCAGGTGAGAACGGTGAGCTCGTCGGAGAGCTCAGAGAGTTCATCGAGGCGAATCCGCTCCGAGAGACCCTGCGCGGGCAGCTGATGCTCGCGCTCTTCCGGTCCGGCCGGCAGGCCGAGGCACTGGAGGAGTTCGCGAAGGTCCGCGAGTTCCTGGTGGACGAACTCGGCATCGGCCCCGGTGACGCCCTGACGGAACTGCACCAGGCCATCCTGCGCAACAGTCCCGAGCTCGCCGCTCCGCCTCCGCCGGCCGGCCCTTCCGTGGCTCCGTTCACCCCGGAGGGCTCGCCCTCCACCCTCCCCTACGACCTGCGCGACTTCACCGGCCGCGAGGAGGAGGTCCGCCAGCTGCTCGACTTCGTGGAGGACGCGGCCGGTACCGGACCACTCATCGTCGCCATCGACGGTATGGGCGGCAGCGGCAAGACCTCCCTCGCCGTGCGCGCCGCCCATCAGCTCTCCGACCGCTACCCCGACGCACAACTGCACATCGACTTACGCGGGTTCACACCGAGCGAACAACCACTGAGCGCCGGGGCCGCCGCCGAGGCCCTGCTGCGCATGCTCGGCGCACCCGGCGAACGCATCCCCGACGACGCGGAGGGCCGCATCGCCCTGTGGCGGCGGACCATGAGCACACGCCGGATGATCCTGCTGCTCGACAACGCCGTCGACGAGTCCCAGGTCAGGCCACTCCTCGCCTCCCCCACGCAGACCCTCGTCCTGGTCACCAGCCGGGCTCTGCTCGCGGACCTGGACGCCGCGCACACCGTCTCCCTCGGTGTCATGCCACCGCACGACAGCGTCGCGCTCGTCGAGGGCGTTCTCGGCAGCACCCGCGCCCGCGCCGAGCGCGAGGCCGTGGCGCAGCTCGCCGAACTCTGCGGTCATCTGCCGCTCGCCCTCCGCATCGCCGCCGCCCGGTTGCGCAAGCGTCCCCGCTGGACCGTCCGCTACCTCGTCGACCGGCTCCGTGACGACGCCCACCGGCTCGCCGAGCTCAACTCGGGCGAGCGCAGTGTCGAGGTCACCCTGCGGCTCTCGTACGAGGGCCTGTCGGCCGAGACACGCGAGGCGTTCCGCCTGCTGGGCCAGCACCCGGGGGCCGAGATCGAGGTGTACGCCGCCGGAGCCCTGCTCGACAAACGGGCGCGGGACGCGGAGGACGTCCTGGAGTACCTCCTCGACATGCATCTGCTGCAGCAGCACGAGACCGGCCGGTACGCGTTCCACGACCTCGTCCGCAGCTTCGCCCAGAACCTGTCGCGCGGCAGTGGCGGCCCCGCGCCGGAAGCCGGTGACGGGGAGAGGGACGACGAGGAGGCTGCCCGGGCCGTACGCCGTCTCCTCGACTTCGCACTGCACGCCACCGACGCCGCCTGCGACCTGCTGTTTCCCGGCCGGGCCCGGATCCCCCGCCCCGAGCACCGGTCGGACGCCGAGCTCCCACCGCTGGACACCGCCGAGCAGGCCCGGGACTGGCTGGAGCGCGAACAGGACTCACTGCTGGCCGCCGTGGCCCTCGCGTACCGCTGGGAACTGGACAGCCACGTCGGGCTGCTCGCCGCCAACGTTGTCTTCCCGCTCGACCTACGAGGACGCCTCGAGGAGTTCCGGGAGTTGTGCCGCACCGCGGTCACCGCCTCCCGCCGGCTCGGTGATCCGGCACTGCTACGGCTGAGCCTGTCGAACCTCGCCGTCGCCTGCTGGAAGCTGGGCCGCTTCGAGGAGGGCATCACCATGTCGGAGGAGGCGTTCGCTCTGGCCGTGAGCCTGTCCGACCGGCGCGGCGAGGCCAAGGACACCGGCGTCCTCGGCCTCCTGCTCAGCGCACTGGGGCGGTACGACGAGGCGCTGCCCCTTCTGGAACGGTCGATCGCGATCAAGCGGGAGCTCGGCGCGGAGCGTGCCGAGGCCGAGTCCCTCACCAACCTCAGCAATCTGTACGCCGAATGGGGCCGCTTCCCGGAAGCCGTGGAGGTCGCCACCCGTGCCGTCACGCTGTCCCGCAGTATCGGGGCGATCGACAAGGAGGTCGAGGGCCTCATCGATCTGGCGGTGGCCCGGCTCGGCCTGGGTGCGGTGGACGAGGCCGCCGATCTGCTGCGCCGGGCCCGCAAGCTGGCCGTGGACGTCATGTCCCCCGCCGACATGTCCCTGCTGCTCGCCCTGTCCGCCGACACCGCCGACCGCCTCGGCGAGACCGCGCAGGCCACCGAGTGGGCGGAGGCGGCGCTCCAGCTCGGCGACCTGAGCGGGGCGCCGATGCGCGAGGCCGCCGTCGGCAACATCATCGGCCGGCTGCACGGCCGCCGGGGCCGTCACGCCCTCGCACTGGAACTCCACCAGCGGGCCCACCGCGCGGCCGCCGGCGTGGACTACCGCGTCGAGGAGGCCCGGGCTCTGGCCGGCATGGCCCGCGCACTGGAACAGCTCGGCGAGCACGAGGCGGCTGAGGCACACCGGGCGACGGCGGACGGGTCCTTCGACGCGATGGGTATCCCCGCAGGGCGGACGGGCTGAGCGCTCACTCCCCCGTACGGCGGATCGACGTGCCCATCGACGTGCCCTGGGTCGTCCGTACGCGCCGGCCGTCGGTGCCGGAACGGCGGATGCCCCGCTCCTGTGGGGAGGAGCAGGGCATGGGGAGTTCGCCGCCGACCAGGTTGCGCCCATGGGGCGGGAGTCGGGGTCAGGCCACCATGTCGGGGCCCTCACCGGAGGTGGGTGCCTAGTTCGGGCCCTCACCGGAGGTGGGTGCGTAGTTCGGGCCCTCACCGGAGGTGGGCGCCACGTTCGGGCCCTCACCGGACGTCGGCCCGACATTCGGACCCTCACCGGAGGTGGGTGCGTAGTTCGGACCCTCACCGGAGGTAGGCGCCACGTTCGGACCCTCACCGGAGGTGGGTGCGTAGTTCGGACCCTCACCGGAGGTGGGTGCGTAGTTCGGACCCTCACCGGACGTCGGCCCGACATTCGGACCCTCACCGTCGATCGGCACCAGGTGCGTGGCCACGGTGGCGTGCCCCGTGCGGTCCGTCGTGACAGCAAGGGCGGCGCTGCTGCCCGCTCCCAGCGTGAGGACGGCCGCCGTGACGATTCCTGCCATCGTGTACACCGTGTTCCGCATCTGATTTCCTGCCTTCTGGAGTGGTCCCGGCTGGTCTTTCCTGCTGACAGGAACAACATTCGCGGGATCCGCTCCCGGGCCGTTCCGCTTCCGCTACCGCCCTTCCCCCTCCGACGGGAACGGAGTGGGAAACGCTCACCGCAGACGCGGGAAGGCGCCGGGAACGACGCCCCGAGCGCGGACGCGTGAAGGCCCGCCTGGTCGTTCGGCGGGCCTTCACGGAGGTGGGACGAGGCAGGTTCAGCCCAGACGTCCGAGAACGGCAGCCGTGCGGGCGGTGAGTTCGTCAGGGGTGAGGGCGGTGATCAGGGCGTGCCCGTCGCGCACCTCCCGGACACCCGCGAGCGCGGCGATCCCCTCCGGCACGTCGTGCGGGCCTGGCAGGGGAACGGCCGCCGCACATCCGACCGGCACCGGCGCTTCCAGCGGCTTTCCCGACAGCGCGCGCACCAGTTCCCGCTCCGCCACCAGTCCCGTGGTCAGTTCGATGAGCCGGGACGTCGGCCACGCCGCCTGCTCGGTACGGGAGTTGATGATGCGCGGCCCCTCGGCGGTACACGCGATGCGCGTGAAGGCGTATCCGAACTCGTAGCCGGCGAGGTCGAGCAGCCCGGTGGCCAGTGCTCGTATCTCCGCCTCCTCCTGCCGGGTGAGCGGTGCGGGAAAGGCGTGGAGGCGGGCGACCGCCCCCGCCCTGTCGCTGCCCCCGGAGGGATGCCCGGACGCGGGCGCGGTGTCGGTGGAGGCCTCACCGGAACCCGCGGAGCGCAGTTCGACGATCCCGGTGACCCTGTGCATCCCTTCCGCCGTCAGCGTCTCCACGCCGTACTCGACGTCGTAGGACACCGGTTCGTCCTGCGTCCCGGCGGGCAGCGCGACCGCTGCCCACTGCGGGCCGCTACGGGTCAGCAGTCCCCTGATCAGTGACGGGTCGGCGAGCAGTTGCGCCGCGGCTGCGGGGTTCGGGGACAGTCCGAGGTCTTCGGCCGTCTCCAGTACGGCGGGCAGGGCGCTCGCCTCACCGCAGGCGACCAGCCTGCTCACCCGGTGGGTGCGGGCCGTCTCCGCGAGGTGCCGGCGGAGTGCGCCGTCGTCCGGGAAGCCGGACGTGTCCGTGACGGTGACCGCTTCGAAGCCGGCCTCCGTCGCCTCCTCCACCAGCCGTGACGAAGGGGAGACGAGCAGGAGCAGCCGGGGATCGGGGTGACCCGTTCCGCCGGGCGACCTCATGGCTGTCCCCCCGTGTCCTGTGGGGCCGGCGTGGCACCGGCGGCATCGGCCTGGAGTACGTCGGCGAGCACACCGCCCTTCCCCCAGTGACCGGGGTCCACGTCCCGCACGATGACGGTGACGGCTTCCTCCGGACACCCGGCGATACGCGACACGCAGGCGGTCAGTTCGCTGACGAGCTCCTGGCGTCGGGCACGGTCGTTCCCTTTCCACCAGTCGACGGAAATCACAGGCACGGGGAGCTCCTCTGCTCGAAGTCGTTCGGGGCGTGTGCGGTGCGCCTACGCACCGGCGAGCCGGCGCACCCGGCGAGTCCTGGGTGCGGCGGGGTGGTGCTCAGGCGAGTGTGGGGGCGCCCGTTCCTGTCTGTTTCCCGCCCGGTTCCCGTCTCTTTCCGTCTGCGTCCCCGGAGGCCCCACCGAACGGGAACGGGCCGGGACCCCATCGGGAAGGCGGCCCTGCACGCTCTGTCCAGTCAAGAGGCCCGCCCCGCCACTGGAGCCATGATGAGCTTGCTCAGTCCGACGAAACCGGAGCCGATCCCAGCCGCCGGCACCGCGTCCGGCACCGCCCCCGGCCACCGCCCCGCGACGCCGGGCGCCCACGCCGCCACCCCCGCCTCCCCGACCCCCCGTCTCCTGCGCACACTCCGCGAGGACCTGGACGTCGTCGTGGCACGCGACCCGTCGGTGCGGGGCAGGAAGGAAGCGGTTCTCCACCCCGCGCTCACCGCGCTGTGGGCGCACCGGGTCGCACACCGCATGCACGGTCGTGGTCTGCGGATTCCCGCCCGGCTGCTCGCCCGGTGGGCACGCCGGGTGACGGCCGTCGAGATCCATCCGGGCGCGGTGCTGGGCCGCCGGGTCTTCATCGACCACGGTGCCGGGGTCGTGATAGGCGAGACCGCCGTCGTCGGGGACGACGTGACGATGTACCACCAGGTCACCCTGGGCGCGGTCGGCTGGTGGAGCGACAACAAGCGCCCGGAGGGCGACCGGCGGCACCCGGTGGTCGGCAGCGGCGTCATCCTCGGTGCCAACTGCACGGTGCTCGGCCCGGTGACCGTCGGCGACCGCGCGGTCATCGGCGCGCAGGCCCTGGTCAACAAGGACGTCCCCGGGGGTGCCCGGGTGCTCGCCCCCACCGCCGTCATCAAGGAGCCGGGCCGCCGGCCGGAGCTTATGGAGGACGTCTTCACCGTCATCGCCTCCGCGGGCTCCTGGTGACGCCCCGCACCTCCGCGTGACCCCCCACTCCCCCGATTGCGAGAGATGAGAACCGTGACGACCATCGCACAGGCCCCCCTGGCCCCCATCGCCCCCGTCCGCCCGGCGGTCGCCTCCCGTGTCGAGGACCTCGTCGGCTCCACGCCGCTCCTGGAACTGCGCCTGCGTGACCTGGCTCCCGGCGCCCGTGTGCTGGCGAAACTGGAGTCCGCCAACCCGATGTCCTCCAGCAAGGACCGCGCCGCCCTCTACATGCTGCGCGCCGCCGAGGACCGGGGGGACCTCCTGCCCGGCGGCACGGTCATCGAGGCCACATCGGGCAACACCGGCATCTCGCTGGCCGCCTTCTCCGCCTCCCGAGGCTATCGCTGTGTGATCGTGCTCCCTGACAACGCCACCACCGAACGGGTCAAGCTCCTGCGCGCGTTCGGGGCCGAGATCGTCCAGACACCGAGCGCGCTCGGCTACCCGGGCGCCATCGCCGAGGCGGAGCGCCTGCATGCCGCCACCCCCGGCTCCTGGTTCCCGTGCCAGCACGAGAACCAGGACAACGTCCGCGCCCACTACGAGACCACGGGGCCCGAGATCCACTCCGCCGTCGCCGCCACAGGACGCCGGATCGCCGCCTTCGTGTGCGCGGTCGGCACCGGTGGCACCCTGACGGGCGTCGCCCGCCACCTCAAGGAACAGGACCCGGACGTACGGGTGATAGCCGTCGAGCCGGAGAAGTCGCCGATCCTTTCGCAGGGGTACGCGGGCCAGCACCGCATTCCGGGCCTCAACGGCGGTTTCGTCGCCGCCACCACCGACGTGGCGCTCATCGACGAGGTGCTCACCGTCTCCGACGAGGACGCCCTGCACACCGCGCGCCGGCTCGCGCGCGGCCAGGGCCTGTTCGCCGGCGTCTCGTCCGGCGCGGCCACCTTCGCCGCCGAGACGGTCGCCCGGCGGCCCGAGTTCAGCGACCGCGTGGTGGTGACGCTGCTGCCCGACACCGGCGAGCGCTATCTGAGCATGTGGGAGGCCTGAGACATGAGCCACGCCATGTTCCGGGCCTACGCCGACGCGGTGAAGGCCGAGATCGGAGTGGCCACGACCACGCGCTTCATCGCCCTCGCGGAGAGCACGGACGGCCGTTTCGGGCTGTTTCACCACTCGATGCTGCCCGGTGCGGGCGGTGCGGACCCGCACTACCACTCCAAGATCTCCGAGTCCTTCTACGTGCTGACGGGTGAGGTACGGCTGCACGACGGCACCGGCTGGCGCACCGCCAGGGCGGGGGACTTCCTGCACGTGCCGGAGAACGCCGTGCACGGCTTCCGCAACGAGAGCGACTCGCTCGTCGAGATGCTGATCATCTTCACTCCGGCGGAGCACCGCGAGGGCTACTTCGAGGGCCTGGCCGCACTGCTCGCCGACGGCAACCGCCCCTCCCGCGAGGAGATGGTCGCCCTGATGGAGAAGTACGACCAGTTCGAGGTCGACGCCCCCGACACGGACCTCGACCACCCGCACCCGCACGAGGACGCGCACGGGCATCACCACGGGCCCGGAGGCACGCACGAGCACCGGAGCCGGCACGCCCACCACTGACACCCGGCACCGCCCCCCCCTTCCCCCCGGCCATCCCGCCTCCCCTTCGAGGAGAACACGCCATGAACGTCACCAACTGGGGCCGCTTCGGCCTGCTGGCCGCCCTGTGGGGCTGCAGCTTCGCCTTCATCAAGATGTCGCTGGAGGCCTTCGCGCCCCTTCAGCTCGCCTCCGGCCGCCTGATCGTGGGCGCCCTGGTCGTCCTCGCCATCCTCGCCCTGAAGCGGCTGACCCTGCCTTCCCGCAAGCTCTGGGGACACATCGCCGTCGCCTCCGTCTTCGGCAACGTCATTCCCTTCACGCTCTTCGCCATCGGTGAGCAGCACACCACTGCGACCACCGCCGGGGTCATCCAGGGCGCGACCCCGCTGATCACGATGGGCGTCGCCGCCCTCGCCCTCTCCGAGGAGAGGCCGACGACCCGCAAGGTCGCCGGTCTGACCGGTGGGTTCATCGGGCTGATCGTCGTGGTCGGACCCTGGAACACCGACGGGTTCGGCACGCTCGGCGGTCAGCTCGCCTGCGTCGGCGCCGCGGCCAGCTATGCCGTCAGCTTCGTGTACGTACGCCGCTTCATCGGCCCCCACAAGCTGCCGGCCCTCTCGGTGACCGCCGCCCAGCTGGGCGCCGCCGCGGTCATCACCGTGGTGGTCACCACCTTCATGACCGGCTGGACCCTGCACGGCGACCTCACCGTCAAGCCGTTGCTCGCCCTGCTGGTCCTCGGGGCCGCGTCCACCGGCATCGCGTTCGCCCTGCTCAACCGGCTGATCGCGGATGCCGGGCCCACGACCGCGTCCGGTGTGAACTACCTCGTGCCGGTGTTCTCCGTCGTCGTCGGTGTGCTGGCCCTCGGTGAGCCGCTGACCTGGAACGTACCTGTGGGCGGTGTCGTCGTGATCGCCGCGCTCGCACTCGCGGAGGGCCGTATCTCCGCCCTGTCCAAGCGTGCCCAGGCCGCACCGCCTGCACCGGTCGCACCCGTCCGCGTGCCGGAGGAGGCCCGCCCGTAACCAGTAGCCGCACAGCGCGCACCACACCGAGCCGGGGCCGGCGCGGACACCCTTCAGGGTGCCTGCGCCGGCCCCGGCTCGTTGCGCTGCCGGACGCGACGCGCATCCCCGGCCGGCCCGTCGCGCGCTCGCGACGAGAAGCGTGGTGATCCGTTCCGCTTCCCGGTCGTGTCCCCCGAGGCGGTAGCGGAGCGGGAGTACGACGGGACCGGCCGGGAGGACTCTGAGGTCACAGGACGAGGGGGAGCACCGGAAACCTCTTCGCTCCCTCCCCCACCCTCAAGGAGCTCTCCGCATCATGCACGCATCCACCTCGGGAACCCTCACCGCGACCCCCCTCGGGGACGCCCGCATCATCACCTCCGACGAGTTCGAGTTCGGCCCGCTGCCCGGCCGGCCCGAAGGGCGGACCACACTCGCCACCCCGGTGAGCCCCGCCGCCGGCGCCACTCACGTCACCCTGCACGTCGTGCGCGTCGCGGCGGGCGAGTCCTTCAGCCCCGAGGCGAGCCTCGAGGAGGAGAACACCGCGGTCGTCTTCCGCGGCCTGGGCACCGCGACGGTCGGCGCCCGCACCCACCGGATCGGCCGGGCCGACGCCGTGTACGCGCCCACCGGACAGGTGCTGAGCCTCACCGCCGACGGTGAGGACCTGACCGTCTACGTGTGGCGCACCCCGCTCGCCGCCGGGCGCCGCGCCGGCACCGGACCGGAACCCTTCTCCAGCCTCTGGGACGAGACCACCCAGCTGCGCGGCTTCGGCGGCACCGGCCAGCTGGCCCCCGACGCCGACCGCGCCACCATGAACTTCGTGTTCTGGCCGGGCAACGGCAGCAGCCAGCTCTGCCTGCACTGCGGCATCCAGGAGCCCGGCCAGACCTTCAACGTGCATCTGCACCCCGACAGCGACGAGGCGTTCATCGCCTTCGAGGGCATCGGCCAGATGTACCTGCGCGACCGCTGGATCGACGTCTGTGCCGGCGACGTCCTGTACGCCTCGCCCGGAGTCCTGCACGGCGCGCGCAACCCGCACACCGGTCCCGGCGCCCGGCGCTTCGTGACCTGCGGCGGCCCCAGCCCGTACGACCCGGCGCTCTACTCCGCCGCCGGCCTCTCCTCCGACGTCAGGTGATCTGAGCCATGTGCCGCATCCACGGATCCTTCCACGCCCGTACCACCGCCCAGGAAATGCGCGACGTCGCCGCCCTCCAGCACCACGGGGGGCCCGACGCCCAGTCGTTCGCCCACGGCTCCGGCTGGGCCCTCGGCAACAACCGACTGTCGATCATGGACCCCGAGGGCGGCGCCCAGCCGTACCGCCTCGGCGACATCACCGTCGTCTTCAACGGCGAGCTCTACAACCACGACCGGCTGCGGACCGAACTCATACGGCGCGGCTTCCACTTCGAGGACCGCTGCGACGGCTCGATCCTGCCGGCGCTGTACCTCACGTACGGCGAGGAGTTCGCCGAGCACCTCGACGGCATGTTCTCCGTCGCCGTCATGGACCTGAGAGGCGCCCCGCGCCTGGTGATCGCCACCGACGCGTCCGGCATGAAACCCCTGTACTACCACTGGGAGGAACGCAGCGGCCGCTTCCACTTCGCCTCCGAACTGCCGGCCCTGCTGGGTTTCACCGACGTGCGCCCCTACGAGGACGAACTGGGCCTGCACACCTATCTGTCGGCCAAGACACCCTTCGGCCAGCGGACCATGTTCCGGGGCATCGACGTGCTGCCGCCGGCCGCCACCGCGGTCGTCACCCGCGAGGGCGGTCTGCGCCTCACCACCCGGCGGATGGGCTACGAGTCCGCGCCTCCGGTCCGCGAGGAGCGGAGCCTGACGCAGGCGGGCGGTGAACTGCGCGAGCTGCTGGCCCGCGAGGTGTCCCGGCTGCTCGTCGCCGACGCCCCGGTCGCCGCCATCACCTCCGGCGGCCTCGACTCCAGCCTGGTGACGGCACTCGCCGCCCGCGCCCTGCGGGACCGCGGCGCGTCAGGCGCCCTGCACACCTTCAACATCGCCTACACCGGCGACTGGCCCGGCGACGAGCGCGCCTTCGCCGCCGAGGTGTCCCGGCACACCGGCACCGTCCACCACCAGGTGGAGATCGACCCGGCCACCTTCCCCGACCTGATGGGCGACGTGGTACGCCACCTCGGCCAGCCCAACGCCGACCCGATCACCCTCAGCACCTTCTCGCTCTTCCGGGCGGTCCGCGACGCCGGGTTCAAGGTCGCCCTCACCGGTGACGCGGCCGACGAACTCTTCGGCGGGTACGCCCGGATGACGCAGGCGCTCGCGGCCCCCGAGGGCGCGGACTGGGCCGGCGCCTACCTCGACCACCTGGCCGCCGTGCCGCGTTCGCTGCGCGAACACCTCTACACCGACGACTACGCCGCGGGGACCGGCTCCGACAGCGCGGCCGCCATGCCGCCCGGCCTCACCGAGACCCTCGCCCACGGCGCGGGCAGCCGGCTCCAGCGGATCTGCCGCATCGAGCAGCGCTACCGGCTCCCCGCCTACCACCTGCGCCGGGTCGACCACCTGTCGATGGCCAGTTCGGTGGAGGCCAGGCTGCCGTTCTGCCAGCCCGACGTGGTGCGCTACGCGGCGACGCTGCCCGACCGGCACCGGACCGTTCCCGGCACCGGCGTCAAGCGCGCGCTGTACCGGGCCGCCGACGGACTGCTGCCGGACAGTGTTCTGAACCGCCCCAAGCAGCCGTTCACCCTGCCGATCACGGCGATGCTGGCCCCCGGCCAGCGGCTGTGGGCGATGGCCCGCGACGTGCTGTCCCCACAGACGCTGCGTGCCGACGGCCGGCTGCGGTACGAGGCCGTGGACGCGCTGTTCGCCGAGCAGTCGGCCCGCCCGTCCGACCAGGTCTCGCTGGCGCTGTGGGCTCTGATGTCGCACCAGATGTGGCGCGCCGAGTTCTTCGGCTCGACCTCCAGGACCGCGGTGCGCACTCCTGAGCCGGTGGGGGCCCTCCGATGAGCGTCTCCCTCGCCCGGGCCCACGGCGCGCCCTGCCCCACCGCCGTCCTCGACGGACGGGACTTCCCCGAATCCGGGCCCGAGCTCCTGCGCGCGCTGACCGACCTGCGGACCGATCTGTGCGGGCAGGGCGCGGGTGACGTCCTGAAGAACGCCATAGTCCGGCCGTCCCGGCACCCTCTCTTCGACCTCGACTACCGCTTCGTGCAGTCCCTTCCGCAGAGCAACGACAGTTTCGACCTGCGCGGCTCGTGCGGTCACTCGATCCTGGCCGCCGTGGAGGCCGCCGCCCGCACCGGCATGATCCAGCCGCTCGTACCGGGCTGCCGCGTCCGGGTCAACGTCCTGAACAACGGCGACAACGTGGTCTGCGAGACCGAGGAGACCTCCGACGGAGGCACCCGGTTCACCGCCCACTTCCTGTGCTCGCCGCCGCTGGAACTGCCCGAGCTGCTCATGACGGGCGAGCCGGTGACCCATGTGCCCTTCGAGGGCCGGACCGTGCCGGTGTCCCTGGTGTCGATGGGCAATCCGTACGCCTTCGTCGACGCCTCCGACCTCGGGGTGAGCGGTCCCGAGGCGCTCTTCGCGGACGACCCGCGGCTGTTCACCGCGATGACCAGGCTGCGGGTCGCGGTCTGCGAGTCGCAGGGCTGGGACACCTTCGGAGCCTTCCCGAAGATCGCGGCCCTCTTGCCTCAGGAAGGCGGCGGACTCTTCGTGCGGGCCGTGTCCGTGCCGTCCTGGCACCCCACGGTCGCTCTGACCGGCGCGATCTGCCTGGGCGCCGCCGCCGGCATCGCGGGCTCCCTGCCCTGGTCGCTGGCCGGCCGGGCGGCGCAGGACCCCGACGCGCTACTGCCGGTACGCACCCCCGGCGGGTGCGTACGCGTCGCGGCCCGCTCGGCGCTCGGCCCGGACGGGGTGCGCCGGCTCGCCTGGGTGTCGGTCGCCGAGAAGCAGGTCGAGTACCGGGGGCTGCTGCCGCGCCGCCGGACCGCGCTCCAGCGGCTCGGCTCCGCCCCCCGCCCCTCCGTAGCCACCACGTCCGACCACGCATCCGAGGAGACCCCGTGGGTTCCGCTGACAGCCTGACCGCCGTGCGCGGGATCACACCGCCGCAGGCCCTGGCCGATCCGTTCGCCGTCGATCCCTACACGAGCGCGGGTTCCCGCCGCGCCGGGCGGGTGGGTCCCGTCCCGCCTGCCACCCCCACCGCGCCCCTCACCCCCTCGCCCGAGGTCCTGAGCCGTCTGGCTGCCTGCGCCGAGACGGCCGACCGCAGCGGGGAGCCGGACAGCGAGGCCGTCGCCGTGCTGCGCGAGAGCAGGCTGCTCGCCCTGGTGGTCCCCAAGTCCCACGGTGGTGCGGGAGCCGACGCGGTGGCACTCAACACCTGTGTCGAGCAGGTCGCCGCGGTGAACGCCTCCGCCGCGATCATGCTCTTCCAGCACTGTGCCGTCACCAGCCGGATCGTCGAGAACGGCACCCCGGCCCAGCACCGTGAGGTGCTCACCAAGCTGGCCGGCGGCCAGTGGCTGGCCGCTTCCGCCTGGTCGGAGAGCCGGGCCGGTGCCGACAAGAAGAACCTTTCGACCCTGGCCCGCCGCACCCCCGACGGCGGCTGGCTGCTCGACGGCGCGAAGTCCTTCACCACCAGCGCCGGGCTGGCGGACGTCTACCTCGTCCTGGCGCAGTCGCAGGACGATCCGCCCGCGACGGCCTCACCGCAGGACACCGGATACGGGTCCGCCGGGCAGACCTTCTTCCTCGTCCCCGGCGACCATCCCGGCCTCCTGCCCGACACCTCGCTCCGGCTGGTCGGCATGCGCGGCTCCGCCACGGGCTTCGTGTCGGTGCGGGAGTGCCGCGTCCCCGACACGGCACGGCTCGGCGCACCGGGCGTCGCCGCGTCCATCATCGCCCGGGTACGGAACAGCGGGGCCTCGCTCGGCGCGGTCGCCGTGGGCATCGCCCAGGCGGCGCTCGACGCCGCGCACGCTCACGCGGCGCGCCGTGGTCTCTACGCCCACCAGGCGGTGCGGCACCGCCTGGTGGACCTGGCGACGCAGGTCGAGACCGCCCGCGCGGTGGTGGAGCGCGCCGGCCGCCGCACCTCGCCCGACCCGGGACTGACCACCCTGCACTCCAAGCTCGCCGCCTCAGCGGCGGCCGAGCGGGTCGTGGCGGACGTGGCCCAGTTCCTCGGCTCGGCGGGATACGTCGAGACGCACCCGATCAACCGGTTCGGGCGGGACGCCCGCGCCGTAGCCCTGATGGGACCGACCAACGACCTCTGCAAGGAACTGGTGAGTCTGCCGTGGAACCGATGACCAACTCCTCCTCGTCCCGCATAGCCCCGATCCCCTCTCACGGCCACGCCGCGGAGGCCGACCTCGTGGTGGAAGGGGGCCGTCTCGTCACCCCCGACGGTGTCCGCGACGGTGCCGTCGTCATCCGTGACGGCCGGGTCGACGCCCTCGTAGCGCCCGGTGACCCGCTCCCCTCCGGGCCCCGTCTGGACGCCCGCGGACGGTACGTCCTGCCGGGCCTCATCGACTCGCACGTGCACTTCCGGACCCCTGGCCTGGAGCACAAGGAGACCTGGGAGCACGGCAGCCGGGCCGCCCTCGCGGGCGGCGTCACGACCGTCCTCGACATGCCCAACACGCGCCCGCCGTCCCTGGACGCCGCCTCGGTGCGCGCCAAGGCGGCTCTGATCGCCGGCCGCTCGTACGTGGACCACCGCTTCCACCTGGGGGCCGACCCCGATCACCCGGAGGTCCTGGCGGACCTCGACCCGGCGGTGGCGACCTCGGCGAAGGCGTTCATGGCCGGCCACCACACCGCGCCCGTGGTCTTCCGCGAGGCGCACCAGCTGGAGGCGGCGTTCGCCGCCGCCGCACGCGGTGGCGTGCGCCTCGTGCTGCACGCGGAGGACCAGCACGTCTTCGACCTGCTGGATTCCCGGGGCGGTGATCCCGAGTCGTACGACGCCTACGAACCGCACCGCCCTCGGTCCGGCGCGATCGTCGCGGTCGCCAAGGTCGTCCACCTGGCCCGGACCCACGGCACCAAGGTGCACGTGCTGCACGTGTCGTCGGCGGAGGAGACCGACCTGCTCGCCGCCGCGGCAGCCGAAGGGCTGCCGATCACCTTCGAGGTCACCGGCCACCACCTGTCGTTCACCGACCACGACACCGCCCGGCGCGGCCCGCGCACCCGGCTCTCCCCGGCGATCCGCGCCCCACGTGACCGGGAACGGCTGTGGCGGGCGGTACTCAGCGGCGAGGCGTCCACCATCGGCAGTGACCACGCGCCGCACACCGTGGAGGAGAAGAACCGCCCGCCGGCCGAGGCTCCCCCCGGTCTGCCCGGCGTCCAGGAACTCGCGGTCTCCGTGTGGACGGGTTTGCTCGGGCGCGGTATCGAGGCCGATGCGGCCGCCGCCCACCTCGCGCGGTTGATGGGTGAGGGACCCGCGGACCTGTTCGGGCTGTCCGGCAAGGGCCGGCTGGCCGTCGGTGCCGACGCCGATCTCGCACTCCTCGACCCGGCCGCGCGCTGGCAGATGTCGGCGCGGCACGTGCATTCGCTGTGCGGCTGGTCGGCGTACGAGGGCTGGATGTTCACCGGCCGGTTCACGACGGTGGTGACGGGCGGCCGGGTTGCCTGGGACCTGGCCCGGGGGACGGTGGGAGAACCGCGCGGCCGCTGGCTGCCGGGGCCGCTCCGGGCTCCGACGGAGCTTCCCGCGACCGCACTGGCCGCGATGCCGGACCGCGAGCTGGAAGGGGCGGCCCGATGAGCGCCACGAGCCTGCTGACCGGTCATGCGGTCCGGAGCACGCCCACAGCCGCCGGCCCGGTCCCCGCGTCACCGGGCACGGTCATGGCCCGCGACCTCCCGGCCGACGAGTTCCGTGCCGCGATGGCCTCCCTCGCCGCCCCCGTCACGGTCGTGACGTGCTACGACGACGCGGGCAGCCCCCGGGGCCTGACAGCGAGCGCCGTGTCCTCGCTGTCGCTGGACCCACCGCTGCTGCTGGTCTGCCTGGACCGGGGTTCGCGCACCCACGACGTCCTGACGTCAGCCGCGGCGTTCACCGTCCACCTCCTCGGCCCGGAGAACGAGTCCCTGGCGAGGAAGTTCGCGGGCCCGACCGCGCAGCGTTTCGAGGACGTCGCGCTGGCCACGGGCGCGGCCTCCCGCCACGCGCCCCAACTGCTGGATTCCGCGCTGAGACTGACCTGCGCCCGGCATGACGTGATCGAGGCGGGGGACCACACGATCCTGGTGGGCCGGGTGGCTGTCGCCGACTGCCTCGGCCGCCCTGCGGGCGGCCTGGTCTGGCATCACAGGGGCTTCGCCCACGCGAGGCCGGTGGAGGCGCGCTGACCGGGCGGAAGAAGTCGGCGGCACGTGCGTGGGGACGCCGTACGGCGTGGTCACGGACGTGCGCGGAGCGCAGAACGAGCGGCGGCTCGGCCGGGGATCTCCGGCCGGGCCGCCGCTGCCCGGTGCGGCGGACCGGTCAGGCGGGGGATTCCGGCCGCGGTGAGGCGGGCAGACCGCTGAGGGCGTCGGCCGTGGTGGGAAGGGCGGGAATCAGTTCGGCGACCCCCGTGACGTCGAGCAGCCTCGTCAGGTGGGGCGGTGGGGCGGCCAGGGTCAGGGACCCGTGCCGGTCCTTCGCGTACCGCAGGATGCTGATCATCGTGTTGAGGCCGGAGGAGTCGCAGAATCCCACGGGCGCCATGTCGAGGACCAGGTGCGGCCTTCCCTGCCGGATCAGTTCGAGCGCCCTGGTCCGCAGGACGGGCGCGCTGTCCACGTCGATCTCGCCGGTGACGGTCAGGACCGCGATCGCGTCCGCGGGGTGCCGTTCGGTGAGGACGAGGGTCGGGCTGTGGGTCATGTTCTCAGTACTCCAGGCCGGCAGCGGTCGCCGCCGTGGCAGGAGGGCGGTGACCGCTGGAAAGATCACGCATCGGATGTCGACCTGCGGAACCGTACCCCATGACAACAGTTGTCATGCGGAAACAATGAGGCAGAGCGGTGGCGACCTGAGGAGCCCGTGGTGGACGGAGGTACGATAACCGGGGCCACGCGAGTGTCCCGGAACCTTTGTCCTGGCTTTCCATACGAGCGCATCAACGCCCGGCTCGGTTGCTCGGTCCGGTGGCCAGACGGATGAGTGAGGCGATGCCGGAACGGAGTGTCATCACAATGGGCCTGAACCCCGAACCCGACCACCGGTCCAGGGATGCGGCCCGCGAGGGTTCCGAGTTCGTCGAACTCCTCGAAGTCCTCTGGGAGCACGGACGTGAGGCCGTCCCGACAGGCCCGGTCTCCCCGTCCCAGCTCCGCGTGCTGTACACCCTGGACAGGGCGGACGGCATCAATCTGCGGATGCTCGCCGAGGCCCTGGGGTCCGCCTCGCCCTCGGTCAGCAGGCTGTGCGACCGCCTGCAGGCCACGGGATTCGTGGAACGTGCCCCCAGTCCGGTGAGCCGCCGGGAGCTGGAGCTCCGGCTGACCAGCCACGGCAAGGCGTACCTCGTCGACCTGCGCATGCGCCGGGAGAAGGTCCTGATGTCCACGATCGACGCGATGCCGGCCAAGGCGCGGCGTTCCCTCCTCGAAGGACTGAGGGGTTTCCGCAACGCGGCCTCGGCCTCGGGGCAGGACAGCACCGGGGCGAGACCCTTGCGGTCGACCGCCTGAGGACCGGTCGACCGCCCGCCGCCACAGGTCACTCGGACGCGTCGCCGGCGGAGGACTGCCGGCCGAACCAGTCCATGCATACCACCAGCGCGTCGTCGTCCAGCGGTGTGGCACCCCGGTGGTCGCGCAGGTCGCGGAGCACCGCAAGCGGCACCTGCTCGGACGGCAGGAAGCGGTGCGCGGACAGTGACCGGGCGAGGGCACGCTGGCCGTAGCGCTCCCCGGCAGCCGACGCGCTCTCGTAGACGCCGTCGCTTCCGATGAGCAGCCGGTCGCCGGGTTCGACGCGCAGGTGCTCCGCGACGTACTCCGTCTCCTCGAACATACCCAGCGGAAGCTGCGCGTCGAACCCGACGGATTCGACGGTGCGTCCCCTCAGCCGCCACATGCGGGGCGAACCCGCGTCCACCGCCTCCACCTCACCCGTGGCCAGGTCGAAGCGCAGCAGCAGGACAGACGCGTGGAGTGCGCCGCGGTGCTGGGCGTAGACGGCCTGGTCGGCGAGGCTGGCCTGGCCGGGAAGGTCGAGGCCGGCACGCCGGGCGTTGCGCAGCGCGTTGACGACGAGGTTGGTCAGCAGGGCGGCCTCCATCCCGTTTCCCATGCCGTTGGTGACGGTGAGGGTGAGGTGGTGGGCCGACACCGACCAGTCGAAGTTGTCGCCGAAGATGGCGTACGCGGGCTCCAGATGGGCGCCCAGGGAGAATTCGGGCCGGGACACGGAGCGGCCCGGGAGCAACTGCCACTGCATCTCGGCGGCCAGGGTCAGCCGGGTGGCACGACGGGCCAGGAGGTAGAGGTCGGTGTCCCGTTCGGCGACGAGGATCTCATGGCCGAGCGCTTCACAGACCTGATGCATCCCCGCCAGGTCCGACGGGGAGCAGTTTCCCTCCGGGACCGTGACGGTGAGGACGCCGAGCCGGTCGCCCCGGACGGTCACCGGGAGGTGCACGGTCGCCCGGCCCGTCCCGGCCCTCGGCTCCACATAGGGTTCCTGGGCCCCGAAGGCCCGGCCCTGCGGGCTGTTGTGCACGGGTACCGGCTCGGCGAGCGGCGCCTCGGACACCACCTGGAGCGTGGTCATGCCGTAGTCGGCGAGCCGCAACTCCACGCTCTGTACGTCGTACTGCTCTCGCAGAGCCGCGGTGGCGACGTCGAGGAGCAGATGAGGTGCGGCCTTCCGCAGCTCCCGCTCGACGGCAGCGAATCTGTCCACGTGATCCTGTTTCTCGTCATGCCGCGCCGGACCCGGCCCGTCCGTGGGCCCCGGCCGTCGGCCTCCAGCGTACGGAGCCTGTATCCGATCCCGCGGCGATCCGAAGGGGCGCGCCGGTGGCCGGTCCTGCTCATTCTACGATGTCCGCAGGCAACTGTTTCCGCACAGCAAGAAATATCGCGTCCTCACGCATGGGGTTCCCGAGGCGGGGCAGGGGCTCGCCAGGAAGCGCACGCAGCACGAGGGAGGGTGGGACCGCATGATGACTGAACAGACCCCCGGAGCCATACGGACTGACGGTGCGCCGGATTCGGACGCCTCGCCGCAGCGCGTCGGCGAGCTGCCCTGGATCGAGGACGCGGGCAAGGTGACCCCGAAGGACGCCCGCGCCCTGTCGACGCTGTTCTTCGAACAGCTGCGGGTCCTGGAGGAGGGGACGCACGAGTACCAGTACGCGCGCAACACCCTCATCGAGATGAACATCTCACTGGTCCGGTTCGCCGCACGACGCTTCCGGAACCGGGGCAGCGGTGACATGGAGGACATCACCCAGGTCGGGACCATCGGCCTCATCAAGGCCATCGACCGGTTCGAGCTCTCCCGCGAGGTCGAGTTCGCCACGTTCGCCGTCCCCTACATCGTCGGCGAGATCAAGCGCTTCTTCCGTGACACGACCTGGGCCGTCCACGTCCCCCGCCGGCTGCAGGAGCTCCGCGTCGAACTCGCCAGGGCGAAGGACGAGCTCGCCACCCGCCTCGACCGCGACCCGACGGTGAAGGAACTGGCCGGCCACCTCGGCCTCACCGAGGACGAGGTCGTCGAGGGCGTCATCGCGTCGAACGGCTACACCGCCGGATCCCTGGACCTGCCGACCGATGCCGGTGAGACGACGGGCACGGCCACGCGCACCTTCGCCGACGTCCTGGGCGAGCCGGATTCCGCGATGGAGACGGTGGAGAACCTGCACGCCCTGGCTCCGCTCCTGGAGCAGCTCGACGACCGCGAGCGCCGCATCATCGAGATGCGCTTCGGCCAGGAGATGACACAGGCACAGATCGGCGGCGAACTCGGCGTCTCACAGATGCACGTCTCCCGCCTGCTCACCCGCACCCTCGGCAAGCTCCGCGCCGGTATGCTGGCCTGACCCGCCGCCGGGTCCTCGATCATGCCGGAACGAACGGGCGCCCGTCCCGGTGCGGGCGCCGCCGGTTCCTAAGGTTCAGCCATGAACAGGAACACTTCACCGGGCAGCATGACCCTCGTCCAGCTGAGGGCTTTCGTCGAGGCCGAGCGGCTCGGGTCGTTCACCGCCGCAGCGCACGCCATGGACATCGCCCAGGCGTCGGCCTCCGAGCTGGTCCGCCGCCTCGAGGCGGAGCTGGACACGGAGCTGTTCCTCCGCGGCAGCCGCACCCTGACCCTGACGTCGGCCGGGCAGGAGTTGCTGCCGTACGCCCAGGAGGCGGTGGGGGCGGCGGACAGCGGAGCCCGGGCCGTGCGCTCACTCGGGTCGCTGGGCGGCGGCACCGCCACGTTCGGGGTGCTGCGCAACGCCGACTACTACCTTCTCGCCAACCTCGTACAGATGTTCCACGCCCGCTATCCGGCCGTCCGCGTACGGCTCGTGGGGCAGAACTCGGCCGAGACCGCACTGGCCGTCGCGGGGGGCCGGATCGAGGCGGGCCTGGTCGTCCTGCCGATCGACGACGAGGGTCTCGCGGTCACTCCGCTCATGCGCGACGAGGTGTGTTACGTCAGCGCGAGCGCCGAACGCACCCGCACTCCGGTCACCATCGAGGCGTTCTCCCGGGCGCCTCTGGTGCTGTACGACGCCCACTACGGGTGGAAGGACCCGACCCGCCGGCAGATCGCCGAACGCGCGCAGCTCGCCGGCGTGCGCGTCGACCCCCTGATCGAGCTGGAGCGCGTCGAGGCGGCTCTGGAGCTGGTGGCGGCCGGAGCGGGCGACACGATCGCCAGCAGGGCCGTGATCGCCTCCCCCTCCTTCCCGGCGGGACTGCACACCGCGTCCTTCGCCGAGCCCCTGTACGACACCATCGCGCTCGTCAGGCGTCACGGCCATCCCCTCTCCCGCGCCACCAGGGAACTCGCCCGGCTCGCCGAGGACACCATCCGCGAGATGGGTCACGGCCTGATGACCTGACGTGCCGCCGAGGGCCCCGGACGCCTGCCACAGGAAAACCCTGTGGGAGGCGCAGGAACTGCCCCTCTAGCCCTGTGGCAGCGTCGCGTCTACCGTCCCGGGTATGCAGATCACGCACGACGAACAGAAGACCCTTGCCCCCTTCCAGTGGCTGAAGAAGCCTGCGGTCGACGGTCCCCCCGCCCAGCGCGACCCCAAGGTGGTCGAGCGCGTCTCCGAGATGCTCAAGGAGATCGAGAACAAGGGCCTGGACGCCGTCCGGACGTACGGTCAGGAGCTCGACGGGTGGTCCGGTGAGCTGGAGATCGGCGCCGACGAGCTGAAGAAGTCGGGCGACGCCCTCCCCGCCGACGTGCGCACCGCCCTGGAGATGGGGTACGAACGCACGCACCACTTCGCCTCCGCACAGCGTGAGCACCTGACCGATTTCGAGACCGAACTGGCCCCCGGGGTCATCTGCGGCCAGCGCTACGTCCCGGTGTCCCGGGTCGGCGCGTATCTCCCGGCGGGCCGTTTCCCGCTGCTGGCCAGCGCGTTCATGACCGTAGGCGTGGCCAAGACCGCGGGGGTCCCCACCGTGGTGGCGTGCACTCCCCCGTCGGGTGAGCACGGCGCCCACCCGGCCGTGCTCTACGGCGCCTACCTGTCACGGGCCGACCGGGTCTTCGCCGTCGGCGGGGTCCAGGCCCTCGGCGCCATGGCCTTCGGCCTGCTGGGCGAGGCCCCGGTGGACATGCTGGTCGGTGCGGGCAACGCCTTCGTCACCGAGGCGAAGCGACAGCTCTTCGGGCAGGTGGGTATCGACCTGCTGGCCGGCCCGTCCGAGGTGGCCGTCATCGCCGACGACTCCGCCGATCCGGCCTGGGTGGCCGCGGATCTGCTCGGCCAGGCCGAGCACGGTCCGAGCTCCCCCGCCGCCCTCATCACCACGTCCGAGAAGACGGGCCGCGCCGTCGTCGCCGAGATCGACCGGCAGCTCGTGACGCTCGCCACCCGGGACATCGCCGGACCCGCCTGGCGGGACTTCGGCTCCGTCATCGTCGTACGCGACCGGGACGAGGCCGTGGCCGTGGCGGACGTCCTCGGGCCCGAGCACCTGGAGATCCAGACCGAGGACGACGACTTCTACCTGCGCAACCTCACCAACTACGGTTCGCTCTTCCTGGGCCGCTGGTCCACCGTCGCCTACTCCGACAAGGGCATCGCCGGCCCGAACCACGTGCTGCCGACCGGCAAGACCGCCCGCTACAACGCCGGGCTGTCGGTGTCCCGCTTCCTCAAGCCCCTGACGTACCAGCGGGTGGCCGAGGAGGGCACGGCCGCGCTGGCACCCGCCGTCGAGCGGATCTCCGCCTTCGAGGGCCTGGCCGCCCACGGAGCGACCGCCACGCTCCGCATCGACCGGATCGGGCGGGCCTCCGGCGCGTTCGACGCCGTGCCCGAGGCCTTGCGCGAACAGCTCTGATCGTTCCCGCCGCCTCCGGACCGGCCCCCCCGGTCCGGAGGCGGGGCCGGCGCGCCCGGGGGACCACGACCGGTCCCCGTCCCACTCCACGGCCGCCGCCGGCTTCGCCCGCCCGAGACGGGTGAGTACCGTCCTGCAGCAGAAGTACCTGCGCTCCCCCTTTCGCGAGGATCCTCCCCATGCACCATTCCCCGCACGCTCCCGCCCCGTCGGACGGGACGGGCCCCGCGCTCACCCAGGGGCTCAAGGGACGCCAGATCACGATGATCTCCATCGGAGGCGTGATCGGTGCCGGCCTCTTCGTCGGCTCCTCCACCGCGGTGGCAGCCGCAGGCCCGGCCGTCCTGATCTCCTTCCTGCTGGCCGCCGCCCTGGTGGTACTCGTCATGCAGATGCTCGGGGAGATGGCCGTCGCCCACCCCGACACGGGTTCCTTCTCCACCTACGCGGACCGCGCCCTGGGCCGCTGGGCGGGATTCTCGATCGGGTGGCTGTATTGGTGGTTCTACATCCTCGTCATCCCCATCGAGGCCATCGCCGCGGGCGAGGTCATCGCGGGGCTCACCTCACTACCCAGCTGGATCCCGGCCCTCGCCATGATCACCCTGCTGGCGGGCAGCAATCTCCTCGCCGTCCGCAACTACGGCGAGTTCGAGTACTGGTTCGCGCTGCTCAAGGTCATCGCGATCGTCGCGTTCCTCGTTCTCGGCGGCCTCGCCGTCTTCGGACTCCTGCCGGGTTCCGACGCCCACGGGGTGTCGAACCTGTGGAGCAACGGAGGGTTCGCCCCCAAGGGCGGTGTCGCCGTGCTGGCCGGTCTGCTCACCGCCATGTTCAGTTTCCAGGGCAGCGAGATCGTCACGATCGCGGCGGCCGAGTCGGAGGAGCCGAAGAAGAACATCAAGAAGGCGGTCCGTGCCGTCGTGTGGCGCCTGGGACTGTTCTACGTGGGCTCGATCTTCGTCGTGGTCAGCCTCGTGCCGTGGAACTCCGACGCGCTGGCCGCAGGCTCCTACCAGGCCGTCCTCGACCGCATGAACATCCCGGGGGCCGGGCGGATCATGGACGTGGTCCTCGTCGTCGCCGTGAGCAGCTGCCTCAACTCGGCCATCTACACGGCTTCCCGGATGGCGTTCTCCCTCGCCCGCCGCAAGGACGCGCCGGCCGCCCTCGCCGCCACCTCCGCGTCCGGTGTGCCCCGTAACGCGGTGATCGCATCGACGGTCATCGGCGTCGCCGCGGTGATCGCCAACTATCTGCTGCCCAGCGTCTTCACGTACCTCATCGCTTCCAGCGGCGCGATCGCCCTGATGATGTACATGGTCATCGCGATCACCCAGTACGCCACCCGGCGCAAGGAGGCCGAGCCGGGCGAGGTGCGCATGTGGGCGTTCCCCTACCTCACTCTCGCCACGATCGCCTTCATCGCCGGGGTGCTCGTCCTCATGGCGGTCCTGCCCGGTCACCGGCTCGAACTGTGGCTGTCCCTGTCCCTGGCCGCCGTCCTCGTCGGCGTCGGCATACTCCGGCAACGGCGCCACGGTGACCGGCCCTCCCCCGGCCGGACCGCGGTCGGGGCGGGCCGGTCCCCTGCGACGGAGTCCTCACCCCGCTGACAGGTCAGGGGAGGCGGGCATGGGTGGCACGGGGCACGAACTCGGTCGGCAGGACCAGGCGTTCGCCACTCGGATCGGCGTCGCCGTCGATCCGCCGCACCAGCAGGCGGGCGGCCTGACGCGACAGCTCCCGCAGGTCGTGGCGGACCGTCGTCAGCCGGAACACCTCCCACGAGGCCATGGGAAGGTCGTCGAAACCGATCACCGTGAGATCGTCGGGGACCCGGAGGCCGGCGGCGAGAGCCGCGTTCAGGACGCCGATGGCGACCACGTCGTTGCCGCAGAAGACCGCTGTGGGCGCCTCGGCCGCATCGAGCAGGACGGGCAGGGCCCGGTATCCCGTCTCGTACTCGAACGCGCCGCGCACCACACGGTCCGCGGGGAGCCCTATACCCGCGTCGGCCAGGGCCAGCCGGAAACCCAGCTCCCGCTCACGCCCGGTCGTCGTGTTGGCCGCACCGAAGATGCCGGCGATGCGCCGGTGTCCGAGTTCGGCGAGTACGCCGGCGACCAGCCGGCCGCCACCCTCGTTGTCGACGACGGAGGCGTAGTCGCCACTGCCACCGGTGTCGCGGTTGAGGAAGACGTAGGGCACGTCACGGCGGTCGAGCTGGGCCGGCAGGCGGGAGTCGGTGGTGGCCGTGGCGAGCACCACACCGTCCAGCGACTGGTCCAGGAGCTTCTCCTCGGCCACCGCCTCGTCGGAGCGCTCGGTGAGGAGCATCATGCGGTAGCCCAGGCGCTGCAGCTCGTCGTGCAGGGGCGCGATGACATGGGGATAGAAGGGGTTGGTGAGGTCCGTCACGATCACCCCGACACGCCGGGTCGACCGGGTCGACAGGGTGCGGCCCGCCTCACTGGGCACGTAGTTCAGCGCCCGCGCGGCCCGCCTGACCTTCTCGCGGGTCGCCACCGACACCCGTGGGTCGTCGCGCAGAGCCCGGGAGACCGTGGGCTGCGAGACACCTGCCAGCCTCGCCACATCATGACTCGTGATCGCCATCGGCCCTCTTCCCCTCGCCCGGTGCGCCACCCCACGACGCCGCGCCGCCAGTATACGTATGTGTGCTTACGCGGCCGTGACAGCCGGTGCACCCGGCGGGCCAGGTGCGCCCAGCGGCAGGGCCGGAGCGGCACACGCGCCGACGGACCACCGAGTCCTGCCATCGCGCTCACAGGAACTCCCGCACCGCACGCCTGGAAGCCGATCCGGTACAACCCTTGACATTACCCGGAAGAGGACCTGTCATGGGAATGCATACGTATTCCATTCAAGGGAGCAGTCATGCCCGATGCCGTTGTGTCCGATGCCGTCGTGTCCACCGCCGAGCTGGGGCGCCGCACGATCCGCCGCAGTGACTTCGTCTCCTGCAACCAGGCCTTCATCGACTGCCGCACGCCGGGCTCCGACCGCAAGGAGAACTACGCCATGATCGGGCCCGGCGTCTCGCAGGCCGCCGGCCAGCACGTCAACCTGCGGCTGCCGCACGGCTACAACATCGGCGCGGCGGCGATGCCCCACGGCATCACCAACAACCTGCACCTCCACTACACCGCCGAGGTGTTCGTCTGCACCGAGGGCGAGTACCTGCTGCGCTGGGGCGCCGACGGCTCCGAGGGTGAACACCTGCTCAGGGCCGGGGACATCGCCTCCGTCCCCACCTGGATCTTCCGCGGTTTCACCAACACCGGCCCCGACGACGGCTGGATGTTCACCGTCCTCGGGATGGACCACACCGGCGGCATCATCTGGGGCCCCTCGGTCCTGCGCGAGGCGGAGGGCCACGGCCTGTACCTCACCGCCGACAACGAGCTGATCGACACGGTCGCCGGAGACGGCGTACCGGACGGGACCGAGCTGACCGAGCCCATGGCCCAGGAGCACATCGACCGGCTGCGGCACTACAGCGCCGGGGAGATGAGGCAGCGCGTCGCGGCCACGGGCGATCTGGTCTGGTCGGAGCGGCCCTTCCTCGACAGCACCCTCCCCGGCGGAGGAGCACGGCTGAGCTGCGTCATCGGGTACGGCATGACCGAGGACCTGCACCAGGAGCCCCGGATCTTCAACCCGCACGGGCACAACATCGCCTGGCTGCGCGCGGACCCGGGCCAGGGGGTCTCACTCCACCGGCAGCACGAGACGCAGACGCTGATCGTCAAGGACGGCCTCTGGGAGGTCGCCCTCAACCGCACCGATCCCGTCTCGGTGCGCCTGGGACCGCGCGACATGCTGTCCGTACCGCAGGACGCCTGGCGCTCCCTGCGCAACGTCGGTGACGTGCAGGGCGACCTCATGGTCGTCAACTCGGGTGACGGCCGGGTACGCCTGGACTGGGACGAGGAGGTCGCCAGGGGTGCCGCCGACGCGGGGCTCGGCATCGACCACAACGGCTACGTAGCGCCGTACGCGCTGCTGCCGCGCTCCGCGCGCCGCTGGTGACCGCCGTGCCCGGCACCGGACCGTCGAACGCCCTGCCCCTGGTGGTGGTCCCGGGAATGCTGTGCGACGCAGGCCTCTGGTCCGACGTGGTCTTCCCCGAGGGCCACCCGGTCCGCCACGTCGGCCTGACGAGACCGGACATCGGGGCCATGGCCGAGGATCTGCTGTCCCGCGTGTCCGGCCCTTTCGTGGCGGTCGGCCTCAGCCTCGGGGCCATCGTCGCCTTCGAGGCGCTGCGCCGGGCCCCGGAGCGGTTCCGCGGTCTGTGCGTCATGTCGACGAACGCCGGCGCGCCGCGCCCCGAGCAGTACGCCGCCTGGCGCGCGGCGGACGAGCTGATCGCCGACGGGCGGTTCGCGGACGTCGTCGAACAGACCCTGCCCGGCATGTTCGCCGGGCCGCCGGGCGGATCGGCCGAGCGATACCGGCGCATGGCGCATGCGGTGGGCCCCGGGACGGCCCGCGCCCAGCTCGCCGCGCAGGCCAGTCGCCGGGAGGCCACCGGCGCCCTGCGCACCGCCCGGTGCCCGGCCGTGGTCCTGTCCGGGGAGCGGGACGCCCTGTGCCCGCCGGAGTTCCACCGGGCGATCGCGCGGGCCGTGCCGGGGGCGGAACTGCGCGAGGTGGCGGGTGCCGGCCACCTGCTGCCGTGGCAGCGTCCGTCCGCCGTCTCCGCGGCGCTGGCCGACCTGCTGGCGCGGGTGCGTGAAACGCCCTGCCGGACGCCCGTGGGCGTGAAGCCCCCCACCCCCACCGCGTGAGCGGTGGTGCCGAGCGCGCTCGGCACCTCACCTGTGCCCGGCCGTCGTGTCCCCGTCGCCGGGCCGCATGTCCCCATTCCGAGACGTCATCCGGGAAAGCCCGGGAGAGAAGGACCTCATGCCCCGTTTCCTCAAGTCCCCCGTACCCGCCGGCCAGGTGCGTGCCGCCCGCGCGGATGTCGCCGACCGCGTCCGCACGATCCTCGACGACATCCGCGAACAGGGGGACGAAGCGGTACGGCGGTACTCGGAGAAGTTCGACGGCTGGAGTCCCGAGTCCTTCCGGCTGGGCCCGGACGAGATCGAGAAGATCGTCGCGGGTGTACCGGAGACGGTCCTGGAGGACATCCGTTTCGTCCAGCGGCAGGTGCGCACGTTCGCCCAGGCGCAGCGCGACTCCCTCCACGACGTCGAGATCGAGACCCTGCCCGGTGTCCACCTCGGGCACCGGCACGTCCCCGTGGCCGGAGCCGGCGCCTACGTGCCCGGCGGGCGCTACCCGCTGACCGCCTCGGCGCACATGACCATCGTGACAGCGAAGGTGGCCGGGGTGCCGAGGGTCGCCGCCTGCACCCCGCCGATCCGGGGTGAGATCCCCGCCGCGACCGTCGCGGCGATGCATCTGGCGGGCGCCGACGAGATCTACCTGCTCGGCGGGGTCCAGGCCGTCGCGGCGCTCGCGATCGGTACCGCGACGATCGGCCGCGTGCCGCTGATCGCGGGCCCCGGCAACGCGTACGTGGCCGAGGCCAAGCGCCAGCTGTTCGGCGAGGTCGGCATCGACCTGTTCGCGGGCCCCACCGAGATCCTGGTGATCGCCGACGGGACGGCGGACCCGTTCGTGGTGGCCGTCGACCTCCTCTCGCAGGCCGAGCACGGCCCCGACTCCCCCGCCGTTCTCGTCACCACCTCGGAGGAACTGGGCCGCGAGGTCGAACGCCACATCGAACGGCTGCTGCCCGGCATGCCGACGAAGGACTTCGCCGGGCCTGCCTGGCGCGACCACGGTGAGATCGTCGTGGCGGGTTCACTGGCCGAGGCCTTCCGCATCGCGGACTCCTACGCGAGTGAACACGTGCAGGTCCTGACCGAGAACCCGCGGCAGGCGCTGGACCGGATGACCGACTACGGCGCCCTCTTCCTCGGTGAGGGCACGTGCGTCTCGTACGGGGACAAGGTCATCGGCACCAACCACGTCCTGCCCACCCGGGGGGCCGCGCGCTACACCGGTGGCCTGTGGGTGGGGAAGTACCTGAAGACGGTGACCTACCAGGAGGTCACGAACACCTCCTCGTCGGCCCTGCTCGGCGAGGTGTGCGGCCGTGCCGCACGCGTCGAACTGTTCGAGGGGCACGCCCGCTCCGGTGACGTGCGGGCCGCCAAGTACGGCGACGGCACGCTGCCGTGGAACGACGAGGCCGGCGCATGAGTCACAGCGCGCAGCGACTGACCGGGCGCACCGCGCTCGTCAGCGGGGGCGGCAGCGGACTCGGGGCGGCCATCGCGCGCTCCCTGGTGTCCGACGGAGCCCGCGTGGTGATCACCGGCCGCAGCGAGCACACCCTGGAGGAGACCGCCTCGCGTCTCGGTCCCGACGTCGTCCACCGGGTCTGCGACGTGTCCCGGCCGGACGACGTGGAGCGCCTGGCGGAGAGCCTCGCGGACGAGGAGATCTCGGTGCTGGTCAACAACGCGGGGATCGCCGGACCCGTGGCTCCGCTGACCGAGATCTCCGCCCGGGACTGGGACGAGGTCTTCGACGTGAACGTGCGCGGCGTCTTCCTGATGTGCCGCGCCTTCCTTCCCGCCATGACGCGGCGGGGCACGGGGGACGTCGTGAACATCGCCTCGGTGTCGGGCAAGCGTCCTCTGCTGCGCCGCACGCCCTACTGCGCGTCGAAGATGGCGGTCATCGGCCTGACCGCCACCCTGGCAGGCGAGGTGGGACCCCTGGGGGTCACGGTGAACTCGCTGTCCCCCGGGCCCGTGTCGGGGCCCCGGATGGAGCGGAACTTCCGCCTGGAGGCGGAGCGCACCGGCAGCAGTCGCGCGGAGGCCGAGGAGGCGTTCGTGTCACGGTCCGCGCTCGGCCGGATGGTCAGCGAGGAGGAGGTGGGCGCCGCGGTGAGCGCGATGCTGCGGATGCCGGGCCTGTGCGGGGCGGACATCGACCTCTCGGCGGGGATGGTGGCGCGGTGACGGGGGCGTGCGTGGGACGCCGGTCCCTCAAGGCGCGGCTCGCGGCAGGAGAACGGCTGTACGGGGTCCTGCTGCGGCTGCCCTCGGAGACCCTGGTGGAGATGGCGGGGGTCGCGGGCCTCGACTACGTGGTCATCGACTGCGAGCACGGCCCGGCCGACACGGCCGTGCTCCAGCACCATCTGACGGCCGCGGCGGCTCAGGGCATCGACGTACTCGTCCGCGTCGGCACGTCGGAACCCGCTCTCGCCCTGCGCTGCCTGGACATGGGAGCGGCCGGTCTCATCCATCCCCATGTCGACTCCGCGCAGGACGCCCGGAGGGCGGTTGCCGCGACGCACTACCCGCCTCTGGGGACGCGGGGATTCGCGACGTACAGCAGGGCCGGCCGCTTCGGCACGGTCTCCGCGGCCGACCACGTGAGCGCCTCGCGGGACACCGTGGTCGTGGCGATGGTCGAGACGGAGCGGGCCTGTGCCGCCGCCGGGGAGATAGCCGCCACCGAGGGCGTGGACGCGGTCCTGGTGGGCCCCGCCGACCTCGCCGCGGACTGTTCGTTCCCAAGACGGGACGTGATCGAGGATCTGGTGGCGGACGTCCACCGGGCCACCCGCGCGGCGGACCGGGCCGTCATGGCGATCGTCCCGGACGCCGAGGGCGCCAGGGCGGCCGAGCGGGCCGGGGCGCAGCTGGTGCTCCACAACATGGCCCACGTCCTGATGGACACCTTCCGTTCCCTCACCGCGCCCGGGCCCGCCGAGGGAGCCGACGGGCACTCATGACGCCGCACGGCCGGACCTCGTCCGTCCGGGTCCTTCGAGGGCCCGGACGGCGGATCCGCCGCGCCGGACGTCCCCGCCGGAGCTTCACCGGGTGCGTCCCCTCCACCTCTTGACGACCTCCGCCGGGCTCCTTAGTGTTCGGCAGAAGTTCATACGTATGCATAACCTTGTCAACGCGCGAACGGAGAAGGCATGTCCGCTGTAGCGCCCACCGCGACGGCCGGCACCCCAGGGGCCGACACGGATAAGCGGAACGCGATACGCCGAGCCATCGGCGCGGGAAGCATCGGAAACTTCGTCGAACAGTTCGACTACGGCCTCTACGGATACATGGCGCCGGTCCTCGCTCCCGCCTTCTTCCCGGAGAGCAATCAGGCGGTCGCGGTGCTGAGCACCTACGCGATCATCGCCATCGCGTGCCTGTTCCGCCCCCTGGGCGGGACGCTCGTCGGGCGCTGGGGCGACCGGGTGGGACGCAAGAAGACGCTCCTGTGGACGATCGTGCTCATGGGCGTGGCGACCGCTCTGATCGGCGTCCTGCCGACGTATCAGCAGATCGGCGTCCTCGCGCCCTTGCTGCTCCTGCTGCTGCGCGTGGTCCAGGGCATGGTGTCGGGCGGGGAGTACGTCGGGGCGGTGGCCTTCATCGTGGAGTGGGCGGAGCCGAACCGGCGCGGCTACTACGCCTCGTACGCCTCCAACAGCTGCTTCCTCGGCATCCTCGCCGGTGCCGGTACCGCCGCGCTCACCAGCTGGCTGTTCGAAGGCCCCTCCCTGGACTCCTGGGGCTGGCGCATCCCGTTCCTCATCGCGCTGCCGCTGAGCGCGGTCGGGATATGGCTGCGCAGGCACATCGACGAATCACCCGAGTTCGTCCGCGCCACGGAGGGCGGCACCGCCGTCGTCAAGGCGCCGGTCCGCGAGGCGCTGCGCACGCAGTGGCGGCCGATGCTCGTGTTCTGCGGAGTCTCCGTGATGCTCGCGATCCTGTCCTACAGCTGGGTCACCTTCTATCCGGAGTACCTGACCGGAACGCTGGGCCTGCCACGCTGGATGGCCCTGACGTCCAACGCGATCTCGATCGCCGTACTCATTCCGCTGCTCCCCCTGGCGGGCATCCTCTCGGACCGGATCGGCCGTAAACCGATGCTGATCACCGGAGCGGTCGCCTGCATCGTCCTCGTTCCGCTGGCCTTCCGGGTCGGTGAGGGAGGCACCTTCGGCACGGCGGTGGCGAGCCAGCTCATCTACATCGTCCCCGAGTTCTTCCTGACCGGCATCGTCACGGTGTGCACGGCGGAACTCTTCGCGACGCGCACCCGGTTCAGCGCGAGCGCCATCGCGTACAACAGCTCGTTCTCCATCTTCATGGGGATCACGCCGTTCGTCGCCGCGCTGCTCGTCAGCAGCTTCGACACGATCTACGCCGTCTGGGTCTACCTGGCGGCCGCCGCGGTCATGGCTCTCGTCGTCGTGAGTGCCTTCATGACGGAGACGTACCGGAGCCATCTGGGAGCGGACAAGTTCTCCGGGTGACCAGCGACCGGGCGGCGGCCCGTGACCGGCGCCCCCCTGACGACTGTGCCGCACACCGCGCCCTCCGCATACGCATACGCATACGCATACGCATCATCGAAACACATCGAGAAAGGCAGGAATCATGCCGCTGGACCCCGTCGCCTACCTTCCCTACGAGGACCCGGACGACTTCATCCGTGAGGTCACCGACCGCATCTGGGTAGGCCGCGACATCGCCCACATCGTCGACAACTACGAGCCCGACTCGATCGTCCACACCAGCCTGGGCACCGTGGTGGGCCGCGACGGCGTGATCGAGGGCAGCACGATGCGCATGGGCAGCACGCCGGGACACATCGGCCAGGCGGAGGATGTGGTGTGGGAGGCCCGCGGCGACGACGCGTTCCTCAGCTCGCACCTCGTCTTCTCCGCCGACGAACACCTGGTCGACGGGCGGAACATCCGCATCCGTAAGCGGACGGTCGCGAACTGCCTGTACCGACGCGGCCGGATGGTCGAGGAGTGGGTGGTCCGTGACGAGCTGGCGGACTGCCTGCAACGTGGCGTGGATCCCGACGAAGCGGCCCGCGCCCTGCGGTTCCAGGGGTACAGCGGATCGATGACCGAAGAGCCGCCGAAGGACGTGCTGCTGGCCGGTGTCAGCGGACCGCGGCCCGACGAGTTCCGGCCGGAGTGCGAGATGGTGCTGGAGTTCATCGAGGACGTGTGGTCACAGCGCCGGCTGCACAGGGTCAACGACTTCATGGTCCGGGACCTCTTCCTGCACACCGTCGGCGACCGGACCGTCATCCGGCCGGAGCGGTACCAGAGTGACCTGCTCCAGATGGTCGGGGCGTTCCCCGACGCCCGGTTCGCGGTGCGGGACGTCCAGACCAACCACTCACCGCGGTACGCCGGCCTGCGGGTCGCTGTCACATGGACGATGCACGGCACCTACCGGGGCACGCCGGTCTTCGGTCCGCTCACCGACAAGCCGGTGACCGTCCTCGGTGTGTCCCAGTTCCTCATCCAGGAGGGCCGGATCGTCAGGGAGTTCCGCGTCTACGACGAGATCTCGCTGCGGGCCCAGATCAACAGCACCCGTGGGGACGGCCCGGCGGTGGAGGCCAACATCTACTGATACCCCCGTGCCTCCGGACGGCCGGCCCCACCGCACAAGTGCTCGGGCACGAACGCGGCGGCCGACCGTGGATGACGCTGCGGGCCGGCCCTCCCGCGCCGAGGAGGGCCGGCCCGCTGCTGTCAGCCGCCGTCGGCTTCGCTCCTGACGGGTGTGAAGTCGCGGGCTCCGATGAATGCGGGCCGGCGGATGGGTGCGGCGAAGGGTTCCTGCGCCGTGTTCTCGACGCTGTTGAAC
>NZ_JBISCE010000029.1:0-51793 GCF_044385685.1 Streptomyces sp. ALB3
ACGGTCGAACACCGCGGGCCAACCCCGGCAGTAGCTGCGTACTTCCGACTCAAGGCTCTCGAAGACACTCAGGGCGGACGGGATGGTGGGCTTCATGACGCGCTCCTAGCGTGGCGGGTGTCCAGGTGCTGGGCTTCCGGCGACGGGACGGGCGGGTGGGTGAGTGGCCCGATGCGGTACAGGAGTTCGGACTCGTGTGCGTCAGGGAAGAGGCGTGCGGGGAACAGCGGCTGACGTTCCACTCGCGCCCCGTGTCGCTCGGCGAACGAGAGGAACAGCTGGTGTGACGCCTTGTTCGCTGCGCTGATCGTCGTCTCCAGGCGCTCGAGGACGCCTCGGGACCGCAGGCGCGTGGCGAGGTGATCCAGCATTCCCCCGGCCAGGCCACGGCCGCGCCGGTCCGCGTCGACGGCGATCTGCCAGATCACGAGTGTGCCGGGCAGTTGGGGACGGATGTAGCCCGTCGCGAAGGCGACGGCCGTGCCCTGTTCGTCGCGGGCGACCACGGAGGTCGCCGCGAAGTCACGGCACCACAGCAGGTAGCTGTACGAGGAGTTCACGTCCAGCACGCGCGAGTCACGCGCGATGCGCCACATCGAAGCCCCGTCCTCGACCGTCGGCTCTTCCAGGTGCTCCATCGGCCTCACCATGGGTCCACACCTCCGTCTCACGGCAGTGCACAGGGCGGGAGTGTCCCCGCGAGAAGCCGTTCGCAGCTCCCCTGACCGAGCGCGGAACGACGATCAGCCACCGAATACGTTGCGGGTGATGTGCCTTTCCTTATTCGAATCCAGGACAACAGTTCCGCGCGTCAACGATTTCAAGTCTTTTCCTTCCAGGAGCTCTGCCGATTCATGATAGGTCGGGGCCTTGTCCCGGGCCACAGGAGATCGTTCGTGTACGCGCCGGCCTGAAGTGCGGGTGCGGCGCATTTCCTTGGGACGGACGGCCTGGAGCCGGGGGCCCGCCAGCTTGGGCCCTCCTGTCGAGGTGACCTCGGCGATCGGCAACCCGTCGACGCGTCGCCCCGCCCGTCGGCGGACACTTCCCGTTTTCGCTCCCTCGAGGCGCAGCCTCCGCCGAATGGGTGAGTGTTTTCCTTGTGCAGGTTCTGGCCTCCGTCGGGCCGCGTCCGGGTGCGGCCCGGGAAAAGGCAACAGGGGCACCTGTAGCGGAGAATTCCACATCAGTCCACCGGCGAGAATGCAGCCATCGGAGCACCGGCTTGCGGTTTACCGACGCTCATGCCTGCTTTCTGTCCAACCCATCCGGCTCCCCTCGTGCCATGACCCAGCACGGCGCTTCGTGGGAGTTTGGTCGATTTCCGCCCGGCCTCATCGGAGTTGAGGCAAGAAGAGCTCGGCTGCAGGCCCCTCACCACCGGAATTCACCGTCGTAGAGACGTCGGTGCCACCATTCGCCATGCCACCGCAGGCGCCGGTAGGCGTGTGGGTCGGGCAAGGTCCGGCGGCGGAACTCTGCGTCCAGACACGCCACCACTCGCCCGAGTTCGGCGCGGGACGGCTGCGGAAGCGAACGCAACGCTTCTTGCAGAATGTCCCGGGCGTTCGCCACGTCGACGAGCGAGGACTCCGGATGGGGAGAGGCTGGGAAGCACAGGTCCAGGTAGCGGCCAGGCTGTCGCAGGAACGCCCGGTAGTGCCTGAGCGCGGCTTCCACAGCCCCGTCCCACAAGCCGTCCCACAGCCCGGCCCAGGAGTCACCGTGCTCACGCTCCGTGCGCTGAATCTCGGCGCAGGTGCGCTCGGACAACCCTGGAATGCGATAGGTCCAAGGGCTCCAAACGGGCGGGACCAAATCTTCGGCGCGAAGCGCGCCGGGCCGTCTACGCGGCATGGGCCTTTCGGTTGGTCATCATGCTCGCGATCATGCCGGACGGCCTGACAGCCCACAAGGCCCTGCGGCCCTCACCGGCTCCCGGCAAACTGTGCTCCAGACGATCGTGCGTGCAGGTCTGCCGCAGACGACCTCGCCGGCATGGCCTTACGCAGCGATCTTTGTCGCACTTCCCAAATTGGCGGCTGGGTTGTCGTGGGGCGCCGGGCAGCCAAGCCCGTGCAGCCACGGATGGAAGCCAACTAGAAGCCATACCCGGCACCCCCGGGTGGCCCAACCATACGAAGGGCTCGACCCTCCCGTCCCAGGAACGTAAGGCCGACCAGAGACAACCTCAACAATCCGGGTGGCGGTCGCACCGGGGTGCGGACGACTGGATGCGATCAGCGGGCGGCGGCCCCGCGCACGGCGTGTTCCCAGAGCTCCAGCCCTGTGGTGAGAAAGTCCCGTACGGCTGCGGCCTCCTCGTCCGTCCAGGCCCCGTCGTCGGCCGGCCCGGGAACGTCCCCTCCGAAGAACTTCTCGTACGCGCTGTCGTGGACCGGTCCTTGGGGCGCGAGGGAGGGACCGGACGTCAGGCTCCACGCGAGGTCCTCGAAGAAGTTCCATGCGTCCAGGAGGAATCCCGACGGAACCGGGCAGACCTCGGGTCGGCCGACCCACTGGCGCACGGCGGCCGGATCGAGTTCGGCCGCACCGTCCCGGATGAGCTCCCAGCGCTTGCGCTCGCAGTATGTCCGGAGCGTCTGCGGATCGTGGAACACGAGAAGTGCCCCCGCGCCGTCGACGGCGAAGGTGTCGGGGTCGTCCCCCTCTCCAGGGCGCCAGATCAACGCCAGGTGGCCGGTCCTCGTCAGGACGCGGTAGGGATAGCAGTCAGTCATGTGGGCCCCCTGGGTACCACGGCGGCACTTGCCCCGGGTGCCGGCACTGCCCCGCGTAGCCGAATCGGCCACTTCCCGGGACGCGTCGCCGGGCGCGGCTGAATCACGCCGGTACCCGGGCAAACATCGTGCGGCCGCGATCATCGTATCGAGTTAAAGTCGGCGGCTTCTCTTGGCCCGGGGGCCGAAGCGCACATTACTGTCCCTCTGTATCTGGACGGGTTCCCGTTCATATCCCACTTTTCCCTCCTGTTGCCCTGTGCTGTCCGCATACGCGCGTCACCGCCCCGACCGAGGAGAGCTTGCCCGATGACTCTTGACCCGAGCCCGGAAGCACGGCTGGCGCTGCCCCGGCAATCCAGTCTGGGCACGGCGGCTGCCCGCCAACTCGCCGACACCACCAAGTCCGCCCCGCAGATGCAGGAGATCACGTCTCGCTGGCTGCTGCGCATGCTCCCGTGGGTGGAGGCACAGGGTGGGGCCTACCGCGTCAACCGCCGCCTGACCTACACCGTCGGCGACGGAAGGGTGGAGTTCGTCCAGGACGGCGCGGACGTGCGGGTGATCCCCCGTGAACTCGGCGAACTGGCGCTGCTGCGCGGCTTCGACGACCTGGAGGTGCTGACTGCCATCGCCGACCGGTGCGTTCAGCGTGACTTCCGCGCCGGTGAGACACTGGTCGAACGCGGGGCGCCCGCCGACGAGCTCCACCTGATCGCCCACGGCCGCGTCAGCCAGACCTCCGTCGGCAAATTCGGTGACGAGGTCGCTCTCGACGTACTCGCCGACGGCGACCGCTTCGGAGAACACGCCCTGCTCGACGAGGACGCCAGGTGGGAGAACACGGTCACCGCCGAGACCCCGGGCACGCTCCTCACCCTGTCACGAGGCGACTTCGCGGCTGTGACGTCCACTGCGCCGAGCCTCCGCGGCCACCTCGAGGAGTTCTCCTCGCTCACCCGCCGACGGCAGAACCACCGCGGTGAGGCGGAGATCGCGATGTCGGCCGGCCACACGGGCGAGCACGAGTTGCCCGGCGCGTTCGTCGACTACGAACTCCGACCGCGCGAGTACGAACTCTCGGTCGCACAGACGATCCTGCGGGTCCACACGAGGGTCGCCGACCTCTACAACGGGCCGATGAACCAGACGCAGGAGCAACTCAGGCTCACCATCGAGGCGTTGCGCGAGCGCCAGGAGCACGAGCTGATCAACAACCGGGAGTTCGGCCTCCTCCACAACGCCGACTTCAAGCAGCGCATCCAGACACACTCCGGCCCGCCGACCCCGGACGACATGGACGAACTGCTCTGCCGACGCCGGGGTTCGAAGTTCTTCCTCGCGCACCCCCGGACGATCGCGGCGATCGGCCGGGAGTTCAACGCGCGTGGGCTCTACCCGGACCACGTGGACGTCGGCGGCCAGCAGGTCCCGGCCTGGCGCGGGGTCCCGATCCTGCCCTGCAACAAGATCCCCGTCACACGGGAGAGGACCAGCTCGATCCTCGTCATGCGTACCGGCGAGGAGAGCCAGGGAGTCATCGGCCTGCGCCAGACCGGACTGCCGGACGAGTACGAACCGGGCCTGTCCGTCCGCTTCATGGGCCTCGACGAGAAGGCGATCACGTCCTACCTCGTCAGTACGTACTACTCCGCCGCCATTCTCGTACCGGACGCGGTCGGCGTGCTGGAGAACGTGCAGATCGGACGCTGGCCCAGTTAGCGGGCGCAGCCCCGGACGCCTGGCGCGCCCCCCGAGAGGCCACCCGGGGAGGCGCGCGTCCCTGAAGGCCCAGGGACAGCAGCCCACCCACCAAGGAGCCATGGATGCCCGAACCCGCACCGCCACCGCCGCAGTCGAGCCTGCCGGAGGCCGCTGCCCACCTCGGGACGCACGTGCTCGCTTCCGCCGCTGCCCGCGCGTGCGACGTCGGCATCGCCGCAGGCGGCTCGCCCTGTTCGCCTTCGCTGCCTGCGCCACCTGCGATTTCCGCGCCCGCCCCGCCTCCTGTCGGCACCCCGGCAGGAGCGGTGTCGGCACCGGGCAGCGGGCTGGAGCGGGTCCTCCGCGGCCCCAGCGGCCTGGGGACAGCCGGCCTGCGCCTGATCCTGCGGGGGAACCCGTCGGCGTCCTCGGATCCGGCGGGGGGTTCGGTGGACGGCACGCCGGTACCGGGCCTCTACCACCATCCGGTGCCCGAGCCCGACCCGGCGCGGGTCGAGGAGGTCAGCCGAAGGATCAAGTCCTGGGCACTGGACGAGGTCAGCCTGTATCCCGAGGACTGGGAGGAGGAGTTCGACGGTTTCTCCGTGGGCCGCTACATGGTCGGCTGCCATCCGGACGCACCTACGGTCGACCACCTGATGCTCGCCACACGCCTGATGGTGGCCGAGAACGCGGTGGACGACTGCTACTGCGAGGATCACGGAGGTTCGCCCGTCGGCCTCGGCGAACGCCTTCTGCTGGCGCACACCGCCCTCGACCCCCTGCACACCACGCGGGAGTACCAGGCGCAGTGGGAGAAGTCGCTCCACGCCGACGCACCCCGGCGCGCCTACCGCTCCGCCATGGAGTACTTCGTACGGGCGGCCAGCCCCTCCCAGGCCGACCGGCTGCGGCACGACATGGCCCGGTTGCACATGGGGTACCTCGCCGAGGCGGCCTGGGCGCAGCTGGACCGCGTGCCTGAGGTGTGGGAGTACCTGGCGATGCGCCAGTTCAACAACTTCCGCCCGTGCCCCACCATCACCGACACCGTCGGAGGCTACGAACTCCCGGCGGACCTGCACGCCCAGGCCGCCATGCAGAAGGTCATCGCTCTCGCGGGGAACGCGACGACCATCGTGAACGACCTGTACTCGTACACCAAGGAACTCGACTCCCCGGGCCGGCATCTGAACCTGCCCGTCGTGATCGCCGAACGCGAGGGCCTTTCCGACCGGGACGCCTATCTGAAGGCGGTCGAGGTCCACAACGACCTGATGCACGACTTCGAGACCGCGGCCTCGGCGCTGGCCGCCGCCTGTCCGGCCCCTGCTGTGCACCGCTTCCTGCGGGGCGTGGCCGCGTGGGTCGACGGCAACCACTACTGGCACCGGACCAACACCTATCGCTACAGCCTGCCCGACTTCTGGTAAGAGAACGGACTCATCTGTGATCAACACCGACCGCACCGCCACCTCCGCTCCCCTGCGCATCCCCCACCCGACGACGCCCTACCAGGGGGACATCGCCCGTTACTGGGACGGAGAGGCCAGGCCCGTGAACCTGCGCCTCGGCGATGTCGACGGCCTCTACCACCATCACTACGGAATCGGTGAGGTGGACCACACCGCACTCGGGGACCCCGAGGACGGCACGAGCGAGAAGAAGCTGATCGCGGAGCTCCACCGACTCGAGTCGGCACAGGCCGAGTTCCTCCTGGGGCATCTCGGTGAGATCGGCGGCCAGGACACCCTGGTGGACGCCGGCTGCGGCCGTGGCGGCTCCATGGTGATGGCGCACCAGCGCTTCGGGTGCACGGTCGAAGGTGTCACGCTGTCGGCCAAGCAGGCCGACTTCGCCAACAACCGTGCCCGCGAGCTCAGCATCCAGGACCATGTCCGCGCCCGCGTGTGCAACATGCTCGCCACGCCTTTCGGAACCGGGTCGGCGGCGGCCTCGTGGAACAACGAGTCGAGCATGTACGTCGACCTGCACGACCTCTTCGCCGAGCACTCCCGCGTCCTCAGGGTCGGCGGCCGCTACGTGACGATCACGGGCTGCTGGAACCCTCGGTACGGCCAGCCCTCGAAGTGGGTCTCGCAGATCAACGCGCACTTCGAATGCAACATCCACTCCCGGCGTGAGTACCTGCGCGCCATGGCCGACAACCGCCTCGTGCCCCAGGCCGTCATCGACCTCACCCCCGAGACCCTGCCCTACTGGGAGCTGCGGGCCACGTCCTCACTGGTCACCGGCATCGAGGACGCGTTCATCAACTCCTACAAGGACGGGTCCTTCCAGTACGTGCTCATCGCGGCCGACCGCGTCTGACGTCCTGCCGACGGGGAGGCCCGCGCCGCGGGCGGGCCCTCCCCGTGACCGTGCGGCGCCGAAGGCGGGGCGCATGACCCGGGCGTGCTCGCGCACACCCGTGGACGCCTGCTCACCACGGCTCATCCACGGGAGTGAAATGCGACCACCGCCGGGGCGGCGACGACGTGCACGGGTAGGCATCGCGCCATGACTGTGAACCCGATCGACTTGCAGAAGTGCCTCAGTGGCATGGACTATCCCGCCGGCAAGGAGGCCGTACTGGGCCAGGCCAAGAAGAACGGCGCCGACGAGCAGACCATGGAGGCGCTGGAAGCCCTTCCCGACCAGGAGTACGACTCGCCCGCAGCGATCAACAAGGCCGTGGCGCACGACTCGTGAACGCGGACGGATGACGGCGTCGTGTCGGTGGCCCCTTACGGGGCGCAGTCTCCGGCCCCGGCAGACGCCCGGCACCTCGCCGTCCGACGCCCGGACACCGCCCGGCCTCGGTTCCTCCCCGGACTTCCGGCCCCGCGCCGTCACCCCGCCGTCCGGTCGCGCGCACGGCGGTGGGCCCCAGCACGCCCTCGGGAGGGGTTCGCGCCGCTCCCGGGGCGGACGGTCCGGCGCCGCCCCCGGGCGGGACCCCGGCCGCTCCGGTCGGGGGTCAGCCCACCAGGTCCGGCGCGCGCAGCATCTCCGGCGGGACACTCCAGGCATCGACCAGACTGACCGCGAGTGGCCTCACCTTGCGGCAGAGGTCGTTCACCTCTCGGCTGATGGCCTTCGAACGCTGGACGGTGAGGCGGCCGTGCTCCATGAACCAGGCCCGGTCCGCCTCGATCGTCGACAGGGCGAACAGGTCGCAGAGCAGACTCAGGGCGGCCTTGTTCCCGCTCTCCGGCAGGGCACGCACCTTGTCGACGAACGCCTCCAGCACCAGCCGCTCGACGTGCGCGTGGGCGACGGCGATCACGTGGTCCTGCACCTGCGAGAAGACGACACCGGGGTTGCGCTTCTGGTCGATCCCGCGCTTGAGCCGTCGTGCCACACCGGCGAGCATGTGCTCCTCGCGGTAGCGGAGCATGGCGAGCTGGTACTCCGTGTCGCGGAGTCCGGCTTCCTGGTCCCACTCGTCGCCACCGGGCAGCAGGTCGCGTACCCGCTCGAGGAGCTTGTGGGCCGACGTCTTCTCGATGACCGTCTCGACGGCGAGGCCGGTGACGTGGCGGACCATGCCGAGCTGGTCCAGGTCCTCGAACTCGCTCGCGTAGTGGGTGAGCAGGCCCTTGGCCACCAGCTGCATCAGGACGTGGTTGTCGCCCTCGAACGTGGTGAAGATGTCGCTGTCGGCCTTGAGGGCGGCGAACCGGTTGACTGCGAGATAACCGGCGCCGCCGCACGCCTCGCGGCACTCCTGGATGACCCGGGTGGCGTGCCAGGTGCCGAGCGCCTTGGTTCCGGCGGCCCGTGACTCCAGCCGGCGCCGCGCGTGTGCGTCGTCCTCGATGCCGGAGAAGACTTCGTGGAGCTGCGTGCGCACGGCGTCCTGCGCGAAGTGCAACGCGTACGTACGTGCGATGAGCGGCAGCAGACGGCGCTGGTGCAGGCCGTAGTCCAGAAGCAGTTGCTCCTCCCCGTCCGGGGCCGCCCGGAACTGCCGGCGCCGCACGGCGTACTTGGTCGCGATGGTGAGGGCGACCTTGGCTGCGTTGACGCCGGCGCCCCCGACGCTGACCCGGCCCTGCACCAGCGTGCCGAGCATGGTGAAGAAGCGTCGGTCGGGGTTCTCGATCGGGCTCTCGTAGACACCTTCGGCGGTGACGTCGGCGAACCGGTTGAGCAGCGCCTCGCGTGGCACGCGCACGCCGTCGAACCGGATGCGGCCGTTGTCCACTCCGTTGAGGCCCATCTTGCGGCCGTCGTCCTCGATGCGGACGCCTGGAGCCACCTCGCCGCCTGCCCGGATCGGCACGACGAACGCGTGCACGCCCTCGGACTTCCCGTCCACCTCCAGCTGCGCGAAGACGACCGCAAGCTCGGCGTGGCGGGCCGCGTTGCCGATGTAGTCCTTGCTCGCCCGGTCGCCCTGAGTGGTGATGACGAACTCCTGGCTCCCGGCGTCGTACCTCGCGACGGTGCCGAGCGCCTGGACGTTGGAACCGTGCCCGGTCTCGGTCATGGCGAAGCATCCCATCAGCCGCCCGGTGATCAGGTCCGGCAGGACGGCGTCGTGGTGGCGTCGGGTGCCCAGGTGCAGGATCGCGCCGCCGAAGAGTCCGAACTGCACACCGACCTTCACCAGCACCGACAGATCACCGAAGGCGAGTGTCTCGAACGCGGCGATCGAAGCCCCGATGTCGCCGCCCCCGCCGTACTCACGTGGGAATCCCATGCCGGTCTGGCCTGTCGCGGCCATCTCGACCACGAGCTCACGCACCCGCTCGCGAAACGCGTCGAGGCCGAGCTCGTCGGCCTCCTCGAGTACGGAGGCGTATGTCACCAGGTTCGTCCGGACGAGGTCGCGGATCTCGGCGTATTCGCCGTCGAGCACCTCGGTCAGTGCCTGGACGTCGACCTCGGGCTGCACGTAACCGCTCGCGGCAGTGGATGTGTTGTCAGTGGCCATGCCACTTCGCTACCCCGCCCGGGGATGATCAAGCGGTCGACCGGGGCTCTCGAGGCCGGATGAGGGCGGACTTCACCCTCCGGGCGCCGCCCCCGATCCGGGACCTTCTCCCCCGTGGCCACCAGGGGTGGCGTCCGGCTGCCGCGCTGGCCTCCTCGTCCCGGCAGTCCTTCCCGCCCCTTCCCGCCCCTCGCCGCGCGTCGGGATTCGGGGTCGATTACCTCACCACCGCAGACACAGAAATCTATCGTGGACAGAGTAGACATCCGGGGGCGGTGTGGTTATGGTTTCTCACGTAGCCAGAAGGACAGCAGGGCCCGGCAGAGACGAACTGCCGGGCAGCAGTACGGATTGCCGCAGTACGCAGGACGGTTCGGTGGTGGAGTTCCGAAGCCAGGGTTGTCGCGGGACGGCGACGGGACTGACGACCGGACCGGGTGGCCCGCAGTGATCAGGGGCCGCCGCGAAGCAGTACCGGACGCAGTGCGAAGTACCCAGCAGCGAAGTAGGTGAGCAGTTCCCCGGTGAAGGCGTCGGCTGCGGACGCGCGCACCGGGAGTACGGCAACAGGGCACGTGCGTGACCCCAGAGGGAAGAAACGGAGGAGCCAGGCGCCACGCCATCAGGATCGCCCGGGCGGACCATGAGCCCGGGTACCGCAGAACATCGAAGTGAGGTGGTCTCCGGTCAGGCAACCGCGATCCCCGCACCCCCGGCAGCCTTCGGGCCCGGCACGCGGAAACAGAAGGCCGGCGCGTCACTGACAGGCCGGCAGATGGTGTAGCAGTTCCTTCGGGGCCCTGGTGCCAACGGCACCAGGGCCCCTCCACGCGTCCGACGGAGAGGCCACGTGACAGCGGACGACTCCTACGGCCGTCTCGATGACGACGACTACCCCGCCTACACCATGGGCCGGCCGCCGAGATGCTCGGTACCGCCCAGGGTTCCCCGCGCGCCATCGGCGAAGCCCGCCTGATCACCCCGCTGCGCTCCCCCGGCGGCCACCGCCGCTACTCCCGCTACCAGCTGCGCATCGCCGCGCGCGCCCGGGAACTCGTCGACCAGGGCGCTCCCATCGAGGCCGCCTGCCGCATCATCATCCTCGGGGACCATCTCCAGGAAGCGCAGCGTATCGACGCCGAGTACCGCCGCACCACACCGGCACACCCCGCGACACGGCTCAGGACCACTGAAGCCCGTTCCCCTCCCCCGGCCCCGGACCACGTGGACCGCGCCCCGGGGCGGGCACGCCCCCGAGCGCCATGCGGCCGCAGGGCAGGAACCCCAGCCGACGTACGACCGGGGTTCCTCCGACGCGTATCGGTCAGCCGGTGGAGTCACCCGGCCCGCCGAGCGCACACCTGCGCACCGGCGGCGGGCCGAACCGCGTTGCGCTCAGCCGTGGATCGCCGGGTTCAGCGCTGCAGGGTGAGGACACCGGGCCGCCACGGCAGCTGGTCGTAAGGGCCCCCCGCGTTCGGGGACTTGCCCTGATAGAGGAACTGCAGGTTGCAGGGGTCCACGGTCATCGTCTGGTCGGGGTTGCTGCGGACCAGGTCACCGTGGCTGATGTCGTTGGTCCACGTGGCGCCGCTGTTGGCCTTGCCCGCGAAGGGGTTGCTCTCGCTGGCGGCCTGCGGGGTCCACGAGCCGCTGAGGCTGGAGGCCGTGAACGAACGGAAGTAGCGCCCGTTCGCACCCATCGCCTCGACGATCATCAGGTACTGGTTCTGGCCCTGCACCTTGTAGACCTGCACCCCCTCGAACAGGTTGTTGGTCGTGTCGCTCATGATCGTCGTGTACGACGAGCCGAAACTGCCCGGGAAGTTCCCGATCGGCATGCTCGCCCGGTAGATCTTGCCGTTGTCACCGGCGAAGAACAGGTACATGTTCTGTCCGTCACCGATCAGGGTCTGGTCGATCGGCCCCGTCCCGGACCCGGTGATGCTTCCGGTGAACAGCGGCTGCGGCGAGGACCAGCCGTTGGCGTTTGCGGGGTTGGTGGACGTGCGGTAGACGAAGGCCGAGGCACCCCACTGGTAGGCCAGCACCCAGATGTTCTTCGGTGCGAAGTAGAAGAGCGTCGGCGCGACGGCGGCCTGGCTCATTCCGGTCTGACCGGCCGACGCCATGTCCGACCAGTTCGTGAAGGGACTGAACATCATCGAGCCGTACGAGGAACCCGACACGTTCGACGCGTAGACCAGGTGCTTGCCGTTGTGCATCACGCTGGTGAAGTCCTTGAGCGCGCCCCATCCGTTCGCCGGCTGCGCCAGGACACCCGTCGACGTCCACCGGTACGTCGAAGGAAGAGCGCACGGGCCCGTCGGCGGGTTCGACGTCCCGGGCAGGCCGGTCCACTTCTGGTTGCTGCCGCCGTTGCACGTCCAGATCGACACCGCCGTGCCGTTGGCGGTGCCTGCGCCCGTGACCTCCAGGCACAGGCCGGACTCCACGCCGACGATCGTGCCGTCGGTGTTCACCCGCCACTGCTGGTTCGCACCACCGGAACAGGCCCATATCTGCACCCGGGTGCCCGGCGTGGTGGCATGGCCCGGGACGTCCAGGCACTTGTTGCCGTACACGGTCAGCTGGTTGCTGTCCGTCGAGGTCCACTGCTGGTTCGCCCCGCTCCAGCAGTCGTGGATCTGCAGATACGCGCCGTTGGCCTGGCTGGCGTCCGGCACATCGAGACACCGGCCCGAACCGACACCGCGCAGGGCACCGCTGGCGGCCGCCTGAGCCGGGTGGGCGACGAGCATCGCCGCCAGTGCCACCAGGACGGCGACCGCGGCGGTGAGTACCACAGACAGGTGTCTGCGGCTGAAGTTTTCTCTGTGCATGGGGACTTCCCAAACCGTGAGTGGGCGGTTCCGGACGCCTCGTCAGAAGCTGCCCGGACTGTCGAAGTGGTGCGCTTCGCACCGGTCCGCGGGCACCGCGGCCACCGTCGCGACGAGCAGCCGCACCTGGAGTTTGATGGGCTCATGACATACACGTGCACCGGCATACTCCTCGCGACTCGGCGTTCCGGTGGCGCGGCCCACAGGGTCTGCCGCGCGGGTGATACACCTCCACTTGTTCGCAATATCGAACAAGGGTCGAGGTGTCGAGCAAACTGAATGATAGAGACCGCGCGAACAGCGTCAATACTTCTCGCATGATTCGCGGGAGATGCCGAAACATTCAGCAGACTCGCCGAATGCAAAGCGCAGGTCAGCCCGCCAACGGGGGGTCGACTGCAAAGGTCGGGCCTTCACACGGCCGACCGCACCGAAGGTCCCCGTGCGGCCCCGCACCGTCACCGGTGGATGATTTCCGAGCGACATCCGAACTTTCGCGCCTGTGCGGCCCCCGACGCGCCGGAGGGCGCCGCACAGGCGCCTCCGGTCCTCCCGCCCGGGATCACTTCCACCCGGGGCTCAGCTGATGTCCCCGCCGTGCCGGGGCTTCGGGGCACCTGGTGGTACGAAGCAGGCCGTGACGGTCTTGCCCGACGCCTGCGGATGCGTGGCCCAGCCGTCCGCCAGCGCGTCGACGATGGCGAGTCCGCGCCCCCCGGTCGTCGTGAGGTCCTCGGGCCGTTTGGCGGGGGGCAGGGGGTCGGCGTCATGGACACTCACGTGCAGGCAGTGGCTGTCCCAGGTGAGGACCAGTTGGGCGTCGCTGTGTGCGTGCACGTGCGCGTTGGTGATCAGCTCGGAGACAGTGAGCAGTATCGCGTCCACCGTCTCGGGCGCGTCCTTCGTCCACTCAAGGGACACCAGGTGTTCCCGTGTCCACCGGCGGCCGGCCCGCACCCCCTGTGACACCGGGAACGACTGCGCCCAGCCCATCGCGCGCAGCGACGTGTCCTTCGTCATCGGCCCTCCCTCACTCGACTCTCCTCACCCGCTTACCCTCGCTTTCGCGGCACACCCCGGCAATCCCGGCACACGGCCCGCCCGGCGTCCCGAAGCCGTGGTGGAAACGAGGTCTGTCCGGGGGATGTCCGGGCACACGCACCTCACCCCTTCGAGAGGAGCACCTCATGCTCGGCATAGCAGCGGCCGTCCTGTTCGTCATCGCTTTCCTGATCAACGCGGCGGACATCGCCACCAACGATGTCTTCTCCTCCGTGAACCTCATGCTTCTCGGCCTGACACTTCTGGCCCTGCACGTCGCGGGAATCGGTGCAGGCCGCCCCTCCCGCAGACGCTGAGACCCCGGCGGCCGGCCCGGCGCGGTGAGCGCTCAGCGGGTCCGTCGCCCGTACCGGGCGGAACGGCCCTGACCCGGATCGATCCGGGTCAGGGCCGTTCCGCCTTCCCGTCCTCGGAGGCGACGGTCTCCTCAAGATCCGTACACGCCGGGTGCGGTGCGGTGACCGCAGCCGGCCGGCTGCGCGGAGCGCACCGGCGGCGCTTGTCGGGCAGCAGTCGGGTGATGCCCTGACCGTCGCAGTGCTCCAGCAGGGGCACGGTGACGCGTCGGCTGGTGTCCAGGGCGCGGCTCGCCGCTCCCACGGTGAACGGCTGGCCGAGTCCGCTCAGGCGGTCGGCTGCCAGTCGGGGGGCGTCCGGCAGCAGCACCACGTGCTCGGCGAGCCGCAGTACCGTCCCGTGGCGGACCGCCGTGGCGAGCTCGCGGCGGCCGAAGCCGAGTTCGGCGAGCCGCTGGGCGTGGGGGGCGGCGAAGGGCCGCCCGTCGAGTTCGGCGGTGAGCCGGCGCACCGCGTCCGCCACCGGTGCCGGCTGTGCCGCGGGCCCGCTGGTCACGCGCCCGCGGCGCACACACAGGGGCGGCCTGACCAGTGCTTCCACGAGGGAAACGGCCGGCAGCCCCAGACGACGCCGGGCGGCCTCCACCGGTATGCCGTCCTCGGTGGGCTGTTCGGTGAGGTACGCCGCCACCAGTTCGGCCAGCCGGGCGCGCAGGGTGACCCAGTGGGCGGGGTCGGCAAGCCAGTCGCCCACGACCGGTGCGGTCCGGACGGCTATCCCCATGGCGGTCAACTCACCGCGCGTGACCAGCAGTCGGCGCCGCAGCTCGGACGCCTCGTCGGGACCGCCGCGGGCGTCGCCCAGCTCGGCGGCCCGCCGGGCCGCCGAGCCGCGGCGCCGCAGTTCCGGTGGCTGGGGGTCGAGCACCGTCAGACCGGCGAGCACCCGGCGCAGGCCGGGATCGCGCAGCACCGCGCGGTCGCCGATGCGCAGCGGCAGGGGTGCCGGGAAGGTGAGCCGGATGATCTCCGGGCCGAGCGGCCGTACGCGTACGGGCACGGCCGCCGAGCCGATGTGGGCGACAGCGGTGCGGGGCAGCTCCCCGGCGGGTGTCCCTCCGTGTACGCGCACGTCGCAGGTCAGGCAGGGGAGGAAGCTGCCGGGGGTGAGCAGGGCGTCACCACGGCCCGTCAACTCTTTGTCGAGGCCCCGCAGGTTGACGGCGACCCTGGCGGTGGCCCGTACGAGGGCGGTCTCCTCGCCGAGGGTGTGGAGGGCCCTGACGCGCACGGGGCTCCCGGAGCGGGAGGCCACGAGGGTGTCCCCCCTGCGGATCCGCCCCGCCCCGAGGGTGCCGGTGACCACCAGCCCGCTGCCGCGCACCGTGAAGGACCGGTCGATCCACAGCCGGACCGGGGAGTCCGCGTTCCCGTCCGGCAGCCGGGCGGCCAGCCGGTCGAGAGCGGTGCGCAGATCGGCGAGGCCGGCACCGGTGCGGGCACTGACGGCCACGGCCTCGACGCTGCCGAGGGTGCTGGACCGTATCCGTTCCCGTGCCCGCGCCGTGGCGGGACCGGGGTCGGCCATGTCGCAGCGGGTGATGACGAGCAGTCCGTGCCGTACGCCGAGGGCGTCCACGGCAGCGAGGTGTTCGGCGGACTGGGGCTTCCATCCCTCGTCGGCCGCGACGACGAACAGCACTGCGGGTACGGGTCCCACGCCGGCCAGCATGGTGGGCACGAACCGCTCGTGTCCGGGTACGTCGACGAAGGCCAGCCGTTCACCTGACGGCAGATCCGTCCACGCGAAACCGAGGTCGATGGTCAGGCCCCGGCGCCGCTCCTCCGCCAGCCGGTCGGGATGGGTGCCGGTCAGTGCGTGGATCAGCGTGCTCTTGCCGTGGTCGACGTGCCCGGCCGTCGCGATGACCCGCATGGTCACCGTCCCGCCGCGCGCAGCACAGCGGCGAGGATGTCACTGTCGCACGCCTCGGGTACGCAGCGGAGGTCGAGCAGCAGCCTGCCGCGCGACACCCGCCCGAGTACGGCGGGTTCGCCGGTGCGCAGCGGCAGGGCCAGGCCGGCGGGGAGGCTGAGCGCACAGGACGGCAGAACGATTCCGGGCGCGCCGCCCCCTCCGACCACCGACTCGTGGGGCACCCTGCGCGCGTCCAGACCTCGGCGCGCGAGGACCTCGGCCATGCGCAGCGTGCGGAGGCGCAGTCGCGGCAGCGGAAGGTGCACCGCTGTGTGCACGGGCGGCTCAGGACCGCGCAGGGTCGCCTCCAGTGCGGCCAGGGTGAACTTGTCCACGCGCAGGGCGCGGGCCATCGGATGGCGGCGCATCCGTTCCACGACGTCGGCCCGGCCGAGGACCAGCCCCGCCTGCGGCCCGCCGAGCAGCTTGTCCCCGCTGGCGGTGACCAGGGTGGCCCCGGCGCGCAAGGCCGTGGCCGCGTCGGGCTCGTCCGGCAGTACCGGGTCGGGAGCGAGGAGGCCGGAGCCGATGTCGACGACGACGGGCAGGCCCAGGGACGCCAGTTCCCCGGCTTCCACGCCTCCGGTGAACCCGCTCACCGTGAAGTTCGACGGGTGGACCTTGAGGATGAAGCCGGTGTCCTGGCCTGCGGCGTCCGCGTAGTCGCCGAGCCGGGTCCGGTTGGTGGTGCCGACCTCGCGTATCCGGGCGCCGCAGGAGGCCAGCAGTTCGGGTATCCGGAAGCCGTCGCCTATCTCCACGAACTCGCCCCGGCTGAGCAGGATGTCGCGCCCCGGGGCGAGTGTCACCGCCGCCAGCGCCAGGGCGGCGGCTCCGTTGTTGACCACGTGCACGTCCTCGGCGGCCGGCACCGCTTCCCGCAGGGCCGCCATGGCGCTGCGGCCGCGCTGTGCCCGTCTGCCGGTGCTCAGGTCCAGTTCGACGTCCGTGTAGCCGCTTGCCGTCGCCATCGCCTCCTGTGCGGACCGCGACAGCGGGGCCCGTCCCAGGTTGGTGTGCAGGACGACGCCGGTGGCGTTGTGCACGGGGACGGGCCCGGGCTTGTGCGCGGGGAGCGCGGCGAGAGCGGCGTCGACCGCGTCGTCCGGGGCGGTCCGTCCGTCGCGTACGAGCTGCTGGGCGGTGACGACCGCGGCCTTGACGAGGGGTCTGCCCAGCCGTGCGGACGCCTCGCGCAGCCGGGGGTCACCGAGGAGCACCGTGGTGCTCGGCACCGTCCTCCGGATGTCCGCCGGGGGCTCCTCCGTCTCGTCCGCCACCCGCGCCACCCCGATCGAAGTCAGCGGAGGCGGACGGGAATCGAACCCGCCTGGCCCGGTTGCCGGACCACACCGATTTTGAAGATCGGGAGGGGCACCAGCCCGCCCAACGCCTCCGGAGCAAGATTGTGGTCCCCGCACACTGCTGGGGCAAGAGGTGAAATGATCGGCGTATGACGACTGTTGGGCCCGCCGCCGGCCCGGCCGCCCCCGTGCGGCTGACCCGGTACGCGCGCGGCGGCGGCTGTGCCTGCAAGATCCCTCCGGGGGAACTGGAGGCGATGGTCGCGGGTCTGCTGCCGCCGATGAGCACCGGACAGGGACCGGGTGGTGACGAGGACCGGCTGCTGGTCGGGCTCGACGACGGCGACGACGCCGCGGTGGTGCTCACCGGTGACGGCACCGCACTGGTGTCGACGGCGGACTTCTTCACGCCCGTCGTCGACGACGCCCGTGACTGGGGACGGATCGCCGCGGCCAACGCGCTGTCCGACGTCTACGCGATGGGCGGCCGGCCCGTCGTCGGGCTGAACCTGCTGGGCTGGCCCCGTGACGTACTGCCCGCTGAGCTGGCCCGGGAGGTCCTGGCGGGTGCGCTCGACGTGGCGCGTACCGCAGGCTGTTTCGTCGGCGGTGGGCACAGCATCGACAGCCCGGAACCGCTCTACGGCATGTCAGTGACCGGCCTGGTGGATCCGAAGCGGCTGCTGCGCAACGACGCCGGCCGGCCGGGCGTGCCGCTGACCCTGACCAAACCGCTGGGCGTCGGGATACTCAACAACCGCCACAAGAGGACCGGCGAGGTGTTCGCTCACGCCGTCGCCGGCATGGTGGCGCTCAATGACAGGGCTTCTGCGGCCGCCCTGGAGGCCGGCGCCGTGTGCGCCACCGACGTGACCGGATTCGGGCTGCTCGGCCATCTGCACAAGCTGGCCAGGGCCAGCGGCGTCACCGCTGTGGTGGACGCCGCCGCCGTCCCCGTGCTCGACGGCGCTGCCGAGTCCCTGCGGGCCGGGTACGTCAGCGGGGGCACCCTGCGCAATCTCGAATGGGTCCGTCCGCACCTCGACGCGGGACGGGCGGGTGAGGACCGGCTGAGTCTGCTGGCCGACGCGCAGACGTCCGGCGGGCTGCTGGTCGCCGGGGAGCTGCCCGGACATCCGGTCATCGGGGAACTGGTCCCCGCGGTGGCCGGCACCACACTGGTGATCCGCTGAGCTCCGGGGAAGGCCGCGGGTCCACGGGCGGGGCCCGGGGCCCGCGGCCGGTTCGCTACCGGTAGCGGATGTGGAGGTGGTTGTCGTGGTTCGGGTAGCTCGTGGTCAGCCCCTCCGAGATCAGCTGCGGATCGTTGAGGAAGACCGGCTGGACGTGGCCGGGCGCCTTCGCGCGGATCTCCTGCACGAGTCTGCGGGTGGCAGCGCGGTCGTACGTGCTCGACTGCCAGGTGATCCGCCCCGCGGTGCACTGGGCGGAGTCCGTGCGGGCGGGCCACACGTCGATGTCCGTCCCGGCTTCGTGACTGCCGTGGCCGGGGATGTCACCGCCGTGCTCGAAGCCCGCGTCGCCGACCGGAGAAGCCCCGCCAACGCGGTGAACAGGGTGATGACACGTGCGAGTCGTCCCACGGCCACCGCCTCTCTTTCCGGTTTGTCCGTCCGCTCACTTCCCGGCCTGGAGGGCGCCCCAGGTCGCGGGGCCGACGATGCCGTCGGCGCCCAGTCCACGCGAGGACTGGTAGTCGCGTGCGGCCTGGGCGGTACCCGGACCGAAGACGCCGTCGATGGAGACCGTCCGGCCGAGTGCGGCGGTCAGGGCGCGCTGCAGCCGGGTGACGGCCTCCCCCGTGGAGCCGCTCTGGACGGTCGGGGCAGGTCCCCGGGACAGCAGGGCCGTCCAGGTCTTCGCGCCGACTGCGCCGTCCGCCGTGAGTCCTCTGCCGGCCTGGAAGTTCCGGGCGGCTGCGGTCGTGTCGGGCCCGAAGATCCCGTCGGGGGTGCCCGGGTCGAATCCGGCGGCCTTCAGCAGGCACTGGGCGGCCTTGACCCGGTCTCCGGTCGAGCCGCTCCGGACGGTGGTGTACGCGGTGAAGTCGAGGGCCGCACCGGTGCAGGTGGGAGTGGGTGTGGAGCCGTTGCCGACGTCCAGGTAGTCGCGGTCGATGTTGATCGAGTAGCCGCCGTAGGACTCGGTGACCTCGCCCGCGTACTGGTGGATCCGCTGGTGACCGGACCAGTAGGAGGACGGTACGTAGGAGCCGGTGCCGGTGTCGGCGGCGCCGTTCCACCACGCGTAGAAGAGGTGGTCGACCCGCGTGTAGGCGCTGTTGCCGTACTCGCTCGCGGCGTCCTTGATACCGGAAGCGGCACTGGAGTAGAAACCCGACAGGTAGCCGCTGCTGTGCAGCCGTTCGGTCCAGCCGGACAGGTAGGACAGCACGGCCGCCTTGCAGGAGGCCGTGGAGGTGTAGGCCTCGATGTCGCTGTAGAGGGCGCTGCCCGCCGGGATGCCGAGACCGGACGCGGCGGCGAGGGCACCGGCCGCGGCGGTGACGCCCTGGGACCTGGCGGTGGCCGGATCGGCGGACATCCTCAGCGAGTAGCTGGTGCACGGTGCCTGACGGCCGACGTCGATGGGGAACAGGCGCCATCCGTTGGCGGTCTGGCTGGACACCCAGCTCGCCGTCAGGTTCGGCTGGGCGCAGCCGCGGAAGGAACCGCTGATGTAGACGCCGACCGCGCTGTACGGCGAGCTCGCCTGCCAGGCGTTCATGGCGGCCTGCGAGGGCGCGGTGCAGGCGTCGAAGCCCTTGCCCAGGTAGGTGCCGGGTTGCGGCCCGGCCGCTGCCAGGGGGGTGGTGTCCCCCCGCCGTGGGGCGGCGGGCAGCTCGGTGCGCTCGGCGCCCTCGGTGAGCTCGGCGGAGGCGAGTACACCGCGTACGAGACCCTCCGTCCTTGGCGTGTGGGCGGCGGTCACGAGGACACCGGCGTCCTCGACCGCGATCTGGATGGTGTCGTCGCCGGACCCGGCGGACGGGGCGACGGCCGTGCCGCGCAGGGTCCGCGCGGTCGCCGCCGTCACCCGTCCGGCGGACCGGGCGGTGATGGGTTCCACGACGACGCCCGCCGAGCGGCCGACGACTTCGGCGGGGCAGTCGTTCTGCTCGCCCGGCTCGCCCAGGTAGACGGCGGGTCTGTCGAACCGGAGGCAGGCGCGGGGGTTCTCGGCCAGATCGACCACCTCCCAGTCGGCGGGCACCTCGATGCGGTAGCCGTGGTAGGTGACGCCCCGCAAGTTCTCGGGTGGGGTGTCCGCCAGGGCTGGGCCGGGGACGGCGAACGCGCCGATTCCGGCGAGCACCGCGAGCACGGCTGTTCCGGCGCGGGCGCGCCAGGGGATCCAGGACGACATCGGTTCACTCCTGATCGAAACGGGGGGAGAGTGCGGGCGAACGGCGCGGCAGGTCTGCTCCGGTCCGGCCGCGAGTGGCGCCTGCCCGACGCCTGAGCCGGATCGGCCGCGCACCCCGGGACGGCGGGCCCGTCCCGGGGTGCCGGTGGCCGGCCCGAAAGAGGCGGGTCGGTGCGGGGCGTGGAGGTCGGCCGGTCAGACGCCGCGGGGGGACTCGGACCAGGAGCGGTTGGTGCGTCCGTCCACGTGGGTGTGGTCGTCGCGGCCGGGACAGCCGGTGCCGGAGATGCCTCCGACGCCGTGCGGGCGAGCGCCCTGGGCCGGCGCGCAGGGCGGCAGGCCACCGACCGGATCGGCGGCGTCACCGTAGAGGGCGCGGCCCCAGGTGCGGCGGCACCCGTCGGGTTGAGCCGGGCCGGTGGTGGGCGGCACTCCGCCGGCTCCGACTGGCATGATCATGACAAACACGGGAGCGAGTCGGCTCGTACGCCTCGACATGGCGCCTCCGTCGTGAGTGCCTTCCGTTTCCCCGCTAGAGGGCTGAGGCGAGTCTGCCCCCCTCGCCGCAGTGTGTCCACACCGTCACCATTCGCCACAGGACCAGACCTCCGGCACAACTCGTTTACTTACAAGGGGAGTTGCAGCCCCCGCCGGGGTCCGGGGTGTGCCGGCGGGTCCGGGGTGCGCCGGCGGGTCCGGGGTGCGCCGGCCGGGACTCTACTGCGGAACCCCTGAGGCGGCAGCGGCGATCAGGACGGAGCACACCACGGTCATGCCGCTCAGCCGCCCCGCGAGTCGGCCGTCCCAGCGCTCCCCGTCTCCGGAGAGCCTGCGCAGAGCCGGGGTGAGTGCCCGGCCCGCCCCGAAGCCCAGCCCGGCGGCCAGGGCGGGCGCGTAGGAGCCCCCGGACAGGAGTACCGCGACCACCAGGGCGTACGGCGCGCTCGCGGAGACGTAGGTGCGCACGCCCGTACCGAGCTCGAAGCCGAACTGCAGCGCGCCGCGCGCCAGGTGACGGCGCAGCACGTCCTGCGGGATCTGCCGGGCGTTCTGCGGCAGCCGCAGCGGCATCCGGCCCGCGTCGCGCAGGGCGGCGAGCAACGCCACGGTCACGACCAGCCCTTGCCGCACACCGGCCGGGAGCGGTGTGAAGAGACCGGAGAGCAGCCACAGCACCCCGGCCGTCACCACCCCGCCGGCCAGCAGACCGCAGGTGAACACGCCGAGGACCAGCGCCTGTCTGTACGTTGCCCGCCAACCTGGCGAGGCCAGCGCGAACGCGCTGTTACGCGTTCAGACGGAGCCCGAGAGCGAGTAGCCGGCCAGACCTCCGGTGATCGCCCAGGTCAGTACGGGGGCATGGAGGACGGCGGCGATCAGCGCGATCCCCAGGGCCGCCACGGGCAGAACGGGATCGGTGAGCAGCGCCCGCGCGACGGCGCGGGCGCCGCCCGGCCGGTCCGCAGGACGGACGGACTCCCCCATCTAGACCGTCCCGGTCAGTGTGAGCCACGTGTTCGGGCCGGCCACGCCGTCGGCGGTCAGGCCGTGCAGGGACTGGAACGCGAGGACGGCCTGCCGGGTGAGCGAACCGAAGTTGCCGTCGACGGTCAGTGCGGATCCGTGCTTGGTGAGCTGGCGCTGCGCTCCCCGTACGGCGTCGTTGATGTCTCCCTGGCGCACGGTGACCACCAGGACCGGCCAGGTGGCCGCGCTGACGCTGCCCGTGGGGCTGAGGCCCTTGGCCGACTGGAACGCCTCGACCTGCGCCTCGGTGTCCGGCCCGAAGATGCCGTCGGCCTCCGTAGGACGGCCGTGGTGGGTGAGCAGATGCTGGACGGCGTGGACGTCGGGCCCGGTGGCGCCGCGGCCGACGGCCGGCCAGCTGACGGAGCCGGGGCAGTCGCAGTCGGTGGTCCGGCGGCAGATGGACTTCACCCAGCCGGAGCCGGTGTTGCGGTACCCGTCATGGCAGCGCCGCTCGATCCCGCAGCCACAGGTGCCGCAGGCGGCGCTGTAGCGCCACAGCCAGCCGTCGTAGGTACCGGCGTAGCACTGGTTGGGCCGCAGGGTCCAGGTGACTCCGTCCGTCCGGTGGAAGCCGGTGTTCGTCCCCGATGTCACGCACGCGTCGGCGTAGACGGTGCTGGGCCCGCAGCCCGGTGAGCAGTTGTGGCCCTCGGCGTAGCTCGGGCACGCGCCGGTCCAGATGTCGTATCCGTCGGCGTACGCCTCCCGGGCCGCGGAGAAGACTCCGAGCGCGGCGAAGCCCACGGCGGTCGCCGCCTGCAGCACGGTGCGCCTGGACGGCGCGAAGGGCGGCCGGGCGCCGCGCCCGGCCCGGGAACGGCGGCCACCGGTTCCGGCGCGGCGCAGTGTGGGCACGTCGTCCAGTGAGATCACGGCCGGCTCCTCGGCGTCGAGGGTGCGATGTCGTCGAGCAACCGCAGCAGCGCGGTCGGTGAACCGAGCGGCTCGGAACGCACGACCCGGCGTTCCGGGTCGATGGCCACCGCGTAGGGGGTGGCGGGTATGTCGTAGGCCGTGAACAGCTCCGGGCGGTGGTCCCTGACCGGGACGGCGCCCTCGTCGGCCCGCGGACCGGCGCCCGCGTAGAGCCCGAGCACCTGCGGGGTGCCCGCCTCCTCCTGGCGTACGGTCCAGGCGCCTGCCTCGGCGAGCACCTGGCCGCAGGTGCGGCAGTCCGCGTCGAGGAAGAGCAGCAGCGCGGCGCGGCCCGGTGCCAGGAGGCCGTCGAGCCCCGCCGGACCGGGCAGGGCCGCGTCGAGGCCGGGAGCCTGCGCGCCGGGGGCGATACCCACCCGCCCAGGGCGGTGCGGTTGCGTCCGTGAGAGCTGGTGAACCTGCCTGATCAGCCCCGATACGACCAGCGCGAGCAGCGCGATCGCCGCCCACGAGGCAATCAGGGCGCTGGTGGTGAAGTCCATCGCGTCGGCACTCCTTCGGCGGTCCGGTGCACGGTGGTCCGTGGCTGCTGCGGAGCAGAGGACCTGGTCGGCGGATGGGCGGGCGATGCGGACGGCTCGTGCATGGCGGCGGGCAGGACCCACAGCAGCGCGGTGCAGGTGGACGCTGCGAGCGTCAGCGTGATCAGCTCCGTCGTGGAGAGCCGCGCGGGGCCGGCTCCGACGACGGCGGCACCGGTCATGGCGAGTACGGCGAGGGTCACGGCCCGCCGGGTCACCCAGTGGCTCAGGGGCACATCCTGGCCGGAACAGCCGCACGGCCCCCCGCGGCCGAGACCGAGGACGTGCCGCGTGTAGCCGGCGTAGAGGCCGAACAGGGCTGCCGCGAGGCCGAGTACGGCCTGCAGCCATCGCTGGTGACCCGTCAGGAGCGCGATCGCGCCGGTCGCTCCCAGGGCACCCTCCGCCACCGGCAGTACGACGGCCGCCAGTCGGCGTATCCGGGGGCCCAGCACGCCGTGCTCCCACAGCGCTTCACCCAGGGCAGCCGGGCCGGCGGCATGGGAGCCCGCACCCACAAGGAGGGTCAGGATGACGACGGAGGCGGTCAGCCCTCCGTAGAACCCGGTCACCGGCGGTTCACCCGGTGTGCCGCATCGTGAGCCGCCCCACGAGTTCGGGCACTCGGTCGACCGGCGTCGACGCGAGTGGCACCAGCGTGGCCCAGATCTCGGCGGAGGAGAGGACGAAGAACGGACTGCCGTCGGAGAGCGTGTCGCGGAACAGCTCTCCCGAGGCGACCGCCACCCCCTTCCAGGGCGGGAGCTGGGCGGTGTGTTCCCTCGTGCGCCGGGACAGCTCCAGCAGCCCGAGGCCGGGCAGCTCCTTGATCACCGTCGCGGGACGAGCGAAGCTGCTTCCGGCCGAGGGGTCCGGCTGGAGGGTGAGCCCGTGCTCGCTCTCCGCGATACGCACCGACCGGAGAAGCCCGAGCACCGCGGTCACACCCAGGCCGTACAACCGGGTCACGAGTGAGTGGCGCTCTCCACGCCACACGACGAGCGACGGCCGCTCCACGAGTCCCGAGCGCGGCTCGCGTTCGACCGACTGGAAGACGCGCAACGTGCCCTTCCGGAAGGTGAGCTCGGACTCGGGTGATCCGATACCCAGGGACGCGGCGACATCGTCCCCGAGAGAGGCCGGCCCGGAGGTGAATTCGACCAGCCTTCCGCCGGCCACCACCTCGACGGCCGACGTGCACGGCGCATGGAGGTCGAGGCCGCCCTCGAGGTGGTACGTCCCGCCGTCGAGTGCGCGGTGGGTCACGAACGATGCGGCCATGTGCATCCTCCCGTGGTCGGGGGTCAGGTGTGACACCGCGACCGCTGAGGAAACTAGACAACAGTCATGCCCCTGTCAATCATTCGGGCGACTCCTCAGGCAGGATCGCGGGATCGAGGCGTCCCCCGCCGTTCGCGCCTACCCGCGATCACCCGGCGCGCATGATCGGAGCGCGCGCCAGGCCGTGTCCCGCCCGGCCCCCTGACGGAGGCTTCGCCTCCGCTCCGGCCGTTCGGCATTCGGAGGCCTTCCCGGTCGCTCGAATCGATGTTTCCCCGCCACGCAGATACGGTGATTACGGATCAAATGGTGCATATCAACGTCTCGGCACCTGGTTTCCGGAAAGCGGAAAACCATCGTCCCCATGGTGCGAACCCAGGAGGAATGATGACCCACCCTGAGCACGACGCGAACGAACACGAGGGACCCGCGGACGGCGGAGCCGCGGGCACCCCCGGCGTCCACGACGGCGGAGCCGACGGCGGAGCGGACAGCGGAGCCGAAGGACCCGCCGACGGCGGAGCAGCAGGCACCCCCGGCGTCCACGACGGCGGAGCGGACGGCGGAGCGGACGGCGGAGCGGACAGCGGAGCCGACGGCGGAGCCGAAGGACCCGCCGACGGCGGAGCTGCGGGCACCCCCGGCGTCCACGACGGCGGAGCCGACGGCGGAGCGGATGACGCCGGCAGCCGCTCTTGAGCATGTCCCGGACCCGGATCCAGGAGTCCGGCTCATGTCAGGGCGCCGGGCTCCTGGAATCCCGCCTGACCAGGCTCAGCCGGGAGGACTTCGCTCGTGACGTCTGGGCACGGACAGCCTCACTGACGCGAGAGGCCAGCGATTTCTCCGACGTCTTCTCCGCGTCCGCCGTGGACGAGCTGATCTCGCGCCGCGGGCTGCGTACGCCTTTCCTCCGCGTCGCCAAGGACGGCTCCACACTTCCCTCGTCGTCCTTCACCGCACCCGCCGGGGTCGGAGCAACCGTCGCCGACCAGCTCGACGACACCGCCCTGTGGCGTGCCTTCTCGGATGGGGCGACGCTCGTCCTGCAGGCGCTGCACCGCACCTGGGAGCCTGTGGCGGGCCTGGTCTCCGGACTGAGTGCGGAGCTGGGGCACCCCGTGCAGGCGAACGCCTACGTCACCCCGCCGCAGAACCGCGGTTTCGACGCCCACTACGACGTGCACGACGTCTTCGTCCTCCAGATCGAGGGGTCGAAGCGATGGGTCGTCCACGAGCCCGTACTGCCGGATCCACTGCGCGATCAGCCATGGACCGATCACCGTTCGGCGGTGGCCGACCAGGCCGCGCACAGCACGCCCCACATGGACACGGTGCTCCGTCCGGGCGATGTGCTCTATCTGCCGCGCGGCTGGTTGCACTCCGCTCAGGCTCAGGGGCGCGTCTCCATCCACCTGACTCTCGGGGTACACACCTGGACCCGCTACGCGCTGGCCGAGCAGCTGACCCGGGCAGCCCTCGCGGCGCTGGGCGACGACGCTTCGATGCGCCGCGCCCTTCCCCTGGGGATCGACGGCCCGGACGGCCCGGACGGCGTGATGGGCCTGGTCCGCAAGCGACTGCTGGCCGCGGTCGCCGAGGCCGACCCTGCTCCGCTGTTCCATCGCGCCCGCAGGTCGCAGGGCCGCCCGGCACCTCTGGGGCCGTTGTCCCAGCTCAACGCGTTGGACGGTCTCGGCCCGATGTCACCGGTGCGGTTGCGGAAGGCGCTGGAGCCACGACTGGAGGGGGCCCGGTTGTCCACCCGCGTGGGTTACCTCGACTTCCCGGCGACCGACGTCGTTGCCGTGGCCCGGCTGCTCGACGGCCGTGTCCGCACCGCCGGGGACCTCGGCCTCGCACTCGCCGGACGGCTGCTGCGAGCGGGCGTGCTGGTGCCCGCGGACCGGTGAGTCCGCCCGGTGCCGGCGGTCCGGTGACTCCGCCGGAACGGTTCTTCTGCGCGGACGCCGCCCGGGCGCGCGACGACGCGTTCGCCGGCACAGCCCCGTACGGCTCGGTCTGGGTGCTCATCGAGTACCGGAGCAGCTGGCCCGCGAACGGTTTCGACGGCGTCGCCCTCGATCCGGAGACCAAGGCTCTCGTGTTCTCCGCAGCCCGGGCGAGCCGGGCCCGGGTGCTCCTGATCAGGCGGCACGGACGCCGCCGCCCGGAGGGGAGCGGCCGGTGGGCGGTACTGCGCCACGACGGCTCCGGAGTACTGCGTCAGCAGTGGGGCGTCTGGCACCGCGACCAGGATCTGGTCCGGATCGTTGCCGCCCTGGACTCCCCGGGGGAACCGGGCCGCTCCCCCGTCGTCCTGGTGTGCGCCCACGGTATGCACGATGCCTGCTGCGCGGTGCGCGGGCGGCCGGTGGGAGCGGCCCTCAGTGCGCGCTGGCCCGACCGGGTGTGGGAGTGCACGCACGTGGGCGGTGACAGGTTCGCCGCCAATGTCGTCGTCGTACCCGATGGCGTCTACTACGGCAATCTGGACGCCCGATCGGCCGTCGCCGTGGTCGAGGAGCACCTTGCCGACCGCATCCGTGCGGACCACTTGCGGGGCTACACCACCCTCCATCCACCGCAGCAGGCAGCGGTGGCCGCGGTGATCGGGCGCTACGGTCCGGCAGGCAGGCACGACTACACGGCCACGGCGACGGTCCTCGGCAAGGACGGCTGGCACGTCCGCGTCAGCAGCCGGGGGCCACACGTGAGGGAGTACGACGTCGAGGTATGGGGCCGGCGCACTCCCCCGCACCGGCTGACCTGCCGCGGACCGGCGAACAGTTCAGCCCCCGTCTATGAGGTGACGTCGATCCGCGACCGCTGAGCGCGCCTTTCCGGCTGCGTCCGGCATCCGGTGCGCCGGCGGGCTGCCCGGGTGCGGCAGCTCATCGGGCGGCAGCGGACAATGAGCCGTCCAGGGAGGCTCCGGCAGTCGGACCGGAGCAGAATAGGGGCACGGGCGGCGGCTGCATGTCGGGGCCACGGGCGGACGGCCGGTACGAGGACCGTGCTGCGACCACCGCCCCGGCTCCGTGACGGGCTTGATCCGCCGGACAGAGCCTCAGGAGGGGGAAGCGTGACCGAGACCAGCAACACCCGATCCACAGCCGGTGAGGCGCAGGGGGCGCCACGGAGCCGGGTGCAGCGCCTGATGCGCTACATCCCTCTGGTCGCCCCCGTCTTGCTGTGGACCGTTCCGTGCTGGGTTCTCCTGCACACCGGTCAGCGCTGGCCGCTCCCCGTCGCACTGGCCGGCACCGCGCTGTTCGCCCTCGGCCTGATCGGCATGCCGCTCGCGATGGTGCGCGGCCACGGACGGCGCCAGCTGGACCGGGCGGCGATCGTCGGGGACACGCTGCTGGGCTGCGTCTGGGTCCTGTTCACCTGGTCCGTTCTGCTCGGCGTCCTCCTGCGGCCCGCCCTGGCCGTGGCCGGCGTCGGTGACGGCCAGGACCGGGCGCGCACCGTCACCTGGGCCGTCATCGGCGTGACCGTCGTGCTGCTCGTCTGGGGGTACGCCGAGGCCCGACGTGTCCCGCGCGTGCGCCGTCTCGACGTGCCGCTACCGCGCTTGGGGGCCGGGCTGGACGGGACCCGGGTCGTCCTGATCACCGACACCCACTACGGTCCGCTCGACCGCGCCCGCTGGTCGGCACGGGTCTGCGAGCGGGTGAACACCCTGGAGGCCGACCTGGTCTGCCACACCGGCGACATCGCGGACGGCACGGCAGGACGCCGTCGTGCCCAGGCGGCCCCACTGGGCACCGTGCAAGCGACTCGGGCCCGCGTCTACGTCACCGGTAACCACGAGTACTACAGCGAGGCCCAGGGCTGGGTCGACCTGATGGCGGAGCTGGGCTGGGAGCCTCTGCGCAACCGCCACCTGCTGCTCGAACGCGGTGGTGACACCCTCGTGGTCGCCGGAGTCGACGACGTCACCGCCGAGTCCTCCGGACTGGCGGGCCACCGCGCCCACCTCGCCGGAGCCCTTGACGGCGCCGACTCGGACCTCCCCGTCCTCCTCCTCGCCCATCAGCCCGCGTTCATCGACCGCGCGGCAGCCCACGGCATCGACCTCCAGCTCTCCGGCCACACCCACGGCGGCCAGATCTGGCCCTTCCACCACCTGGTCCGCCTCGACCAGCCGGCCCTCGCCGGGCTCAGCCACCACGGCACCCGCACCCTTCTCTACACGAGCCGCGGCACCGGCTTCTGGGGCCCGCCCTTCCGCGTCTTCGCGCCCAGCGAGATCACCCTGCTCGTGCTCCGCTCCCCGCAGCGGTCCACCTCACCCTGAGGCGGAGGGCAGACCGCACGTCCGCCCTGGGCCTGTCCGGACGCGTCCGCGCCCGCCGGAGTGGCCGCCCATGAAGTTGCCATTCCTCATGGCACGGCGTCGGCAACGGCGGACGACTTCTCGGTCGTGGATTCCGCAGTCGTGTTGACGGGTGCGTGTACCCGGGTCAGGGCTTACGTGACACCGGCCGCCAAGCGTGCGGTACCACTGGCCGGGGTCACACCGTGCCCGGGCCCTGGGTGCGCGGGGCCACGGCCGGGCAGGCTAGTTTACTCGGATGAGTCTCCTTGATGATGTGGCCGAGCGCGACGGCTGGCGATGCTGGGTGTGTGACGAAGCGGTCGACCCCGGCGAGTCGGTGAACGACCCGCGGGGGCCCAGCGTCGACAGCCGGACCGCCGACCGGAAGGCCAAGGTCGCGGAGCGCCTGGCGCACCGCGGATGCAACACCCGCAAGGGCGCGGTCAAGGTGGACATCGCCTGGCCGGACCGCCTGTACGTGGTCGAACCCGCACCGCTGATCACCGTCGCCGGGAGGCTGGAGCGCAAGGGGGGCCGCGAGATGGTGGGCCGTTGTCCGACCAGGCGGGACGCCCAAGAGGCGGCGGATTGGCTGGTGGACCGTTTCTCCCGACTGGTACCGGGACTGCCGGTGACCGCCGGCATCGAGCCGGGCGGCGGTCAGTTCCTCGTCATCCTGACCGCCGGCCGCCGCTGACCGCCATCGGCGCCGGACTCAGGTCGGGCCGGGCCTCGATCCGGCGGGCCCGCCCACCACCGTGAGCAGGTCCACGACGAAGATCAGCGTCGAGCCCGCCGGGATCAACGAAGACGGTGACTGCCTGCCGTAGCCGAGACGCGGGGGAACGATGATCTCGCGCCGGCCGCCGACCTTCATTCCCCTCACCCCGCGGTCCCAGCCCTTGATGACCTTGCCCCCGCCCACGGCGAACTTGAACGGCCGGTCCCGCTCCCAGGAGGAATCGAACTCCCTACCGGACGCGAACGTGACCCCTACGTAGTGAACCTGGACGACCCTGCCCGGCTGTGCCTCGGGTCCATCGCCGACCACGAGGTCCCGGATCGTCAGCTCCGTGGGCACAGGCCCCTCCGGAACCTCGATGCCGGGCTTCGTCAGTTCGCTCATCACGGTCCCCTCGCTCGCCACCGGAACCCCTGGCACGGGCCGACCGGACACATGGACCTTCCATGCGGCGGCAGGTGATCACGCTACGGCAACGCCCGTGTCCGAGGCGCGTCCCGAGGCCTGGAAGCGAAGACCCGTTCTGTCGTCGACGGACGCCCCGCGCCGACGAGATGCTGCCATGAGGCCACCTCGCCCGCACCTGCACTTCCCCGGCGATGCGGCGGCAGATCCGTCTGCTCCGATGCGACTACTCTGGCGGGAATTCACACGTGGACGAAGGACACACAGATGGCTCGCCCTTACCACCCCGGACCGAAACAGTTCACGTTCGTTGTCGGTGACGGCAACGACCAGGAGGTGTCCGTGGGTGACCCTCAGGAAGCCTACGTGGCGTTCTCCGCGTTCTTCCGGGGGCGTGATGCCGACACCTACACCATCGAAGACGTACCGGCGGGCCAAAGACTGGTGCTCATGCCCGGTCAAGGTGTGATCGCCCGGATCGCAGGGGCGGACCGACGCCGGTGCGAGTACCTCAAGGTCGACAGGGCCAATCGCTACCTGCCGAGCGCGATGCTGTTCTTCGAGAACGGGTACGCCGGCCTCGACCACTTCGGCCAGTGGTTCTCGGACCTCTCCGGCCTGGAGGCGTCACCGGAGACCCGCGGTGCCACCCGTGCCGCCACGATCACGACCGAAGCCGCGGCAATCCAGGAAGTCGCCCGGATCTGGGGTGATTCGGGCACCGTGGACCCGAGCAACCGGTGCTACGTCTTCTTCGACTCGCGTGGTCTCGCAGAGGACCGAGCCGAACGAGCCGAACTGCTCAGGTTGATCGAGTTCCTCGGCCTCGAGCGAGTCGACGCCCCGGCCGGGGCCGCCGACGGCGAAGTTCGGGTGGGCACCGACACGCGCCTCGACGTCGAATTCGAGCGGTGGTCGTGACAGATGACTCGTGAGAGGGCTACGACGCCGTCGTGACGCTCGCCGTGAGGCGAGCGGCCGGTCCGACCGGTGCGGGCGGGACTCGTCCGTCCCGTCCGATGAGGAAGACTGAGGCCATGAGAGACATCGTTTTCACACGTGGGAGCGGCTGGATACCGAACGTGGTCCGCGAGCACGGTGAGCTGAAGCTGATGCTCGGTGCCGGGGCCGACGCCAATCATGAGCCCCGCACGTTCACGTTCTCGATCGGTGAGGCCCATCTTGCGGTGATCCGGGAGGACCTGGCCAGGCACCTGCTCCTGTGGAGTGCGGTCCTTCCGCTGTGCGACGCCGCCGGAACACGGGGCCGGCTCGATGAGGACGCCGCCGTCGCGCTCCTGGACCCGATCCTCCTCTCCGCGCCCGCAGACGTCGACGCGCTCTTCCGGGGCATCCGGTGGGACAGGGGCCGGCTCATCGCCCACGGGGCTGACATCGACCTGCTCGAGAGCGGCCAGGTCTGGGCGGCGATGCGCGCGGCGACGGAGACGTCCAACGGTGAACGAGCTCAGAAGTACCACGCGGAACGCCGTCGGGCCGAGCGCGGAGTAGTGCTCAGTCCACTGGACACCGCGGTCCTGAAGTACACGGGCCAGTACCTGCACGGCGCGACGGTGCCGAAGCGGAAGCCCGATGCCGTCGAGCCCGCACTGCTGGCCGACGTCACGCGGGTGATCGCCACCGCGGAGCAGGCGTGCGCCGGGATGCGCATCAGCCGCGATCCGCGACGGGGAAAGCGCGCCACGGACAAGCGCGACTGGGACCGGATGGCGACGACGGTCGACGCGGCGGTGCGCCGCGCCCACCCTGAACTCGCCGATGACGCGGTGCGTACGGTGAGTTTCCTGATGTGCTCGGAGGCCGCGGCACACTCCAGGAACACCCCCATGGAGGACGACGACGAGGCTGCCGGCGACCACACCGACTCCAGCGGGAATGGGAGGAGGGCGGGCCTGTCGTTCACCGACGACAAGGGCGTCGAGAAGAAATGGCTCCCTACCGGCCCCCGCACTGCCACCGCGGAGTTCTGGGAGTTCGTCGGCGATCGCTCTGCCGCGGACAACGAAGTGTTCACCATCGAGGACGAGGAGAGGGGCGAGGGGATCCAACTTCACTTCTACGCGGATTCCATAGCCCGGATCACGACGGTGCACCAGGGTGAAGGCGGCGGGTCGGAGCCGGAGTACCGGGTCGAGTACGGCCTGGTCGACGGGATCGGCGGGTACCGGAAGTTGGTGAGCCGCTTCGTCCGCGGCGGTTGCGCCGCACTCGAACAGCACGGCTCCTGGATGTCGGATGTCGCCGAGTTCGAGCGCGCGCGCCGGCAGCGCGACGCCAAGTAGTCCGCCGGTGCCCGCCCCTCCCGGTGGCACCCGCAACTCGAACGCAGACCGTCGCAGATGCGGACACCAAGTGGTCTACGTCCACCCCGTCCGCGAGAACGAGTGATCCGCACCGTTCACAGCGGGCACCACCACGGGCACCGACCAGCGCACGGAGACGAGTGGCCCAACAGTCCTTGGCCGTGCGCTCGTTCACACCGACCTGCCGGGCCGCGATCCGGCGTGCAACACCGGCGGCCCGAAGCCGCTCGTACTCCTCGCGCCGTGGGTGCCACCGACGCCGCGAACGCAGTCCGGCCTTACGGGCCCAGCCGAATGCTGAGTTCCGGTTCACCCCCCAGCTCACGCGCCACCACGGTCACGTTCCCCACCACATCCAGCCGCGCAAGGAACGCTCCCGCAGCCCTGCAAGATCAGCACGCTCAACGCCCACGGTCCTCGCAACTCCCACAGATCGTGAGTGTTGCGAGGACCGTCAGAACCCCAGCCTTCGCTTAGGGGCGCTGACGAGAGGGGTGCACCGATCCGGAACGGCGGACCGCCGGCTGGGTCACGGCGGTCCGCCGTCCTTCTCTAATCGAGCGTCATAGCGTAGATCTCGACGCGGGAGTCGTCCGGCAGCGAGACCGAACGGACCGTCTTGTTCCCATCGAGCTCGGCGGCCGTACCGAAGAGCCGAATGGACGGCCCGTCGACACCGCTGCCCCGCTTGATGCGGTGCGGCAGGTCGAGGACGACCGTGCTGCCGTTCGGCGCGGAGCCCGCCCAGTCGCCGAACGTCACCGGTGCCTCCGTGCTGCTGCCGTCCGTGTAGTGCACGGTCAGCATGGTGGTCACAGGACCGTTGTGCGCCGAGCCGACCAGCCGCAGCGCGCTGTGCTGTCCGGCGGGCAGCAGGAGTGCCTGCCCGCTTGCTTCGAGGAAGTTGTTCGCCGTGCCGGTGGGGTCCGGCGCGTCGTACGTCACCCCGCCCCAGGTGACCGGCCCCGCCTTGGGCAGCAGGTCGCCGTCATAGCTCCAGCCATGCCCGTCGAAGTCGCCCTCGTCGGAGTTCGCCACCGTCGCCGTGCCGTCGTGGCCGAGGTGTGCGCGCAGGTCCACTGCGCACTGCCCGTTCGCCTCACGCGCACAGGTCGTGGCGGCTCCCACCGTGACGGTGGCCTTGCGGGTGAGCGAGTTCGCCCCTCGGCCCGCGACCTTCACCTCCACCGGGTAGGACCCGGCGGCGACGCCCGGCGGCACGGTGATGTCGAGCGACACCGTCTTCTGCACCGGGAGGTGACCGGAATCGATCACCAGGGGTGAACGCTGTGCCGTGGTGGCCTTCCAGCCGTTGGGCACCTTCGCCGTGACCGACACCTTCAGCTTGCCGGGAGCCTGCCCGAGGACGTCCAGCGTGAACTTCGCGGTCTGCGCGGCGTCACCCGTGGGGACGACCGCCGAGGCGGGACGCAGCGACGCGTCGACGTGCTTGCGGCTGTCGGGGGATGCCTGGTTGACGGAAGGCGGCTGGGCGCCCTTGCCCGTGCCCCAGGAGGAGGGGGAGGTCCCGAGCCGGTGGGCAAGGGTTCCGCCGTGCGCGAGCTTGTTCCAGCTCAGCCAGGTCTGGGGTACGTCCCGGCCGTTCAGGGCCACGCTCTGCACGTACCGCTTCGTGTCGCTCGCTCCGGGTGCTTCGATCGTCAGCGTGCCGCCCTGGCCCTTGGTGCCGGACGCCTTGGGATAGCTGCCGATCCGGACGGTCGCCGATTCGAACTGCGGGCTGGACACGGCCAGGAAGTCGCCGCCGCTCATTGTCGGGTAGAGGCCGAGCGAGGAGAAGACGTACCAGGCCGACATGGTGCCCAGGTCGTCGTTTCCCGTCATCCCGTCCGGCCCGTTGGTGAACAGCGTCATCGCCGCACGCACCACGGTCGCGGTCTTCGCCGGGGCACCGACCCAGTTGTACATGTACGGGGCGTGCAGGTCCGGCTCGTTGTTCGGGTTGTACGTCGGCTTGCCGTAGTAGTCGTACGGCTGCGAGATCCAGTCATTCCGGGCGGTGCCCGCCGGGTCGGTGAGCAGCTTGTCGTGGACGAAGAAGGAGTCGAGCCGCTTCTCGGTGGCGCTCCGGCCGCCCATCAGGCTGACGAGGCCGGCCGGGTCCTGCGGTACCAGCCACTGGTACTGGTGCGCGCCGCCCTCATGGAACTGGTGCGCCGCCTCGACCGGGTCGTAGGGCGTGAGCCAGGTGCCGTCGGCCGTCCGCGGCCGGAACTGCTGGATCGAGGAGTCCCACAGGTTCCGGTACCACTGGCCGCGCGCGGCGAACATCTTGGCGTCCGACTTGTGTCCGAGCCGGTCCGCCATCAGCGCGAGCGACGCATCGGCGGCGGAGTACTCCATCGTCGCCGACGCCGGGTGCTTGCAGTCGTTGTCGCCACCCTTGTCCGCGCAGTCCTTGCCGAGTTCGAGACCTGACGGGATGTAGCCGCGCTCGGTGTAGTGGTCCGATCCCGAGCGTCCGTTGTACGGCGAGTCGGCGGGCGGGGTGCTGGTCGCGTTCTTCTTCAGCAACGCGTAGGTCTCTGCCTCGTGTCCGGCGAGCAGACCCTTCGACCAGGCCTCTACGAGGAAGGGCGTGACCGGGTCGCCGGTCATGATGTTGGTCTCGCTGTTGGCGAGCGCCCAGCGGGGCAGCCAGCCGCCGTCCCGGCCGGCCGCGACGACCGACAGCGCGACGTCCCGGGCGACCTTCGGCTCCAGCATCTGCAGAAGCTGGTTCTGCGGCCGGTAGGTGTCCCAGAGCGAGAAGTTCTGATACGGCGTGTAGTCCTTCGCCGTGTGCGTCTTGTTGTCGAACCCCTGGTACATGCCGTCGACGTCGCCGGCGAGGTTCGGGTGCAACTGGCTGTGGTAGAGCGCGGTGTAGAAGGCCTTCTGCCGGTCCTCCGCGCCTCCGCCGACCCGGATGGAATCCAGCTGCTTCTTCCAGGTGTCCTGCAACGCCGCACGCGTGGCGTCGAAGTCGAAGGACTCCTTGGTCTCCGCGGCCAGGTTCTTACGGGCGCCCTCCACACCGGTGTAGGACAGCCCCACCTTCAGGACGGCGTCCCGGTCGGTGGTCGCGTCGAAGGTCACCCAGGCGCCTTTCTGGCCGCCTCCCTCCGCGTCGCGGGTGCCGGGCTCGGGGTCTGCGCCGTCCCACGTGCCGTACGCCTTGAAGGGCCGGTCGAAGGTGGCGCTGAAGTACACCGTGTGCTCGTCGTGTCCGGCACAGAAGCCCCCGGCGTGCACCCGGCCCTCGATGGTGCGGTCACCGACGACGTGCACCTCGGAGTCCAGCACGGACTGGTTGGCCTTGCCCGTGTTGAACAGGACGTTGGCCGAACCGGTGGAGGGGAAGGTGTAGCGCTGCCACCCGGTGCGCTCGGTGGCGGTGAGTTCCGCGTCGACGTCGTACTTCTTCAGCCCCACCCGGTAGTAGCCGGGACTGGCCTGCTCGTCGTCGTGGCTGTACGGGGAGCGGTAGGCGTTCGGGTCCACGGAGTCGACCGCGCCCGTGGTCGGCATGATGGGCAGCTCGCCCATGACGCCGCAGCCGACGCCGGACAAATGCGTCTGGCTGAATCCGTAGATCGAGTCCTGCTTGTAGTCGTAGCCGCCCTGGCCGCCGGTGTCCGGACTGACCTGCACCATGCCGAACGGCGCGCTCGCCCCGGGGAAGGTGTTGCCGAAGTTCTGGGTTCCGACGAACGGATTGACCAGATCGATCGGTTCCGCGTCCGCGGCGGCGGCGGGCTGGGCGATGCCCACCACTCCGCCACTCACGAGTACGGCGGCCATCAGACCGGCTGTTATACCTGAAGCACGGGGACGGAACGGTCTGAAAGCAAACCGCATGGGGTATTTCCCTTCGAGTCCTGACACGACTGACAACGTTGTCACTCTGTTCGTTGGCACCGTAACCCCCGACCGCCCCGTATGTCACTGGGGTGAGCGGGGGCAACTTCTGACGCGCTGCATCGGTTCTCCGGAGGGGGCGCCGACAAGCGACCTGCCTGCCCTGGACGCACCGGCGAGCAGCGGGGAGTAGGCGACGAGGGTCGGGGCGGGCTCAGCCCGCAGGTGGATACGTCGCAGAGCGAAGGCGAGAAGGACGGCGACGCCGCCGTACCGGTCCAGGTAGATCATCGTCAGGTATCCGCACGCGGAGGCCGGAATCATGGTCAACGGGGTGGCCCCGGCGGCGGTGAGGTGCTGCTTGCGGCGTTCGGTCGCGCGAATCGTGTCGGCCATCGCCTGGGCGCTCGCGCCAGGCCACCCCCTGGTACGAGGAGTCCCCCTACGGGGCCCGCCCCGACGGGATCACCGGCACCCAACTGGCCATCGCCCACCTCATCGTCGAGGGCCACGTCGACGAAGCGATCGCCCGCCGCCTCGTCATGACGGTCCGCACCTGCCGCGGCCACATCGCCCCACTCTCCGCCACCCTCGGCAGCGGCAGCCGCGCCCAACTCGGCCACCTCATAGCCCGCTCGGACATCCTCGACGACCGCACGGCCGACCCGGCGGCCTGAAACCGGCCCTCCTCTCCCGTACAACCATCCACCGATTCCCGCTGTCTTGATCTTCGTGAAGAAGACGCTCATCGCCTCTGCCGCCGCACTCGGCGCGCTCGCCGCCGTCACCGGCCCGGCCGCGGCCCCCGCCGCGGCCGCATCCGACGCCCTGTGGCTCTGGTCCGACCCGTACGAGATCACCCTCGCGGGCCCGTCCGAGGACGGCTCCCCCGCACCGTCGCAGTCGCTGACCGTGCAGATCAGCCACGACAACACGGCGACCACCGTCCCGGCCGGCACGCTCACCGTCGACGCCTCCGGAGTCGCCTCGTTCGCCGAGGTCACCTGGCCCGCGAACTGCCGCCCGGAGAACGAGACCACCGCCGTCTGCACCACCCCCGAACTCCCCGGCGGCGCCAACGCCCCCGCCGCGCGGATCGGACTGACCACCAAGCCGGGCGCCACCGACGGCAACGACGGCTACGTCCGCTACACCGCCCAGGCCGGCGGCATGAACGCCCACCCGGGCGAGACCTACGTCGCCGTCAACGACGGCCCCGCGCTCGGCCTCACCCAGGCCGAGTACCGCACCGGCATGGCACCCGACCAGCCCTTCGACTCCTCCGTCGTCCTCGGCAACCAGGGCAACCGCACCGCCGACCGCACCCTGCTCACCGTCTTCGCCTCCCGCGGCATCCGCCTCGGCATGTCCGTCCCCTCCAACTGCGAGTCCACGAACGCCGTCACCGGCCGTACGTTCCTCTGCGTCCTGGACGAGCGGACGACCCCGGGCTCGTACCAATCCCTCCCGCTGAAGTTCCGCACAAAGGACATGGCCCTCTTCGACCGCGTCGACTATTCGGCGCAGCCCTACTCCGAGCAGGCGCTCGCCGAGGCCCGCGCCGGCCGCGCCTTCACCCCGGGCGCCGGCCCGGAGCTGAACCTCACCCCGGCCGCCGCCCCCTCCGACGAGCTCCAGCCGTACCGCAGCTTCACGGTGAAGACCGTCAACCAGGCCGACTACCGGCTGACCGCCTCCACCGTCTCCGGCGCGGCCGGCGACACCGTCCCCGCCACCGTCACCGTCCACAACGCGGGCCCCGCCTGGGTCGCCTCCCTCGGCGCGGGCGAAGCCGCCGCGACCGTCGACATCGACGTTCCCGCCGGCACCTCGGTCGCCTCCGCCCCCGACGCCTGCTGGTCCCAGTCCGAGACCCGCTACCGCTGCAACACCCCCATCTACCTCACCGAATCCGGCAAGGCCGCCACCCACACCTTCCCCTTCACCCTCCACATCGACGAGGTCATCCCGAACGCCACCGCCCGCGCCGCCGTCTACAACGAAGCCTACGAACCCGCCGTCCGCACCTTCGACCCCGATCTGACGAACAACACGGCCACCCTCACCGTCAACCCTTCGACGAGCTGACGCACGCCCCCTCCGGCTGCCCGGCTCGACCCCTGCGCCGGCCCTGTACGAGCCGGGCAGCCGACCCCCGCAACGCCCCGCCACCCGCCGGTGACTGGCCCGCCCAGGGAGCGGAACGGGCGGGCACGGGCCGACCAAAGCGCCGAGCGCACGACGCCGCCCACCCCGCCCCACACCCGATGTTTGGCAGACAGTACGGACCAAACAGTTCTCGCCACCCTTGCCCCATGACTTCCCTGACGCCCACCACGCCGTCCACCACTCGCCCCCCCCACCCGCGACCTCTCCTACCTCCTCGACCACACCAGCCACGCCCTCCGCACCCGCATGGCCGCCGCCCTCGCCGAGATCGGCGACATGGACAAGACCACGATGGTCGTCACCGTCGACGCGCTCGAAAAGGGCGGCCTGGCCGAGCGTCGCCCCTCCCGCACGGACCGCCGCGCTCGCCTCATCGCGGTCACCGAGGCCGGCGCGAAGCACGCCGAGCGCCACCCCGCCCGGCCGCCCGCCAGTGACCGCCCCACCCCTCTTCAAATGAGTCAAAGAAGCCCAGGCGGACGGGTGGAGCGAGCAATACGCCTACAACGCCCCCGGCGACCAATCCCAGACTGCTCTGGCTGCTCGGGCTCCAGGCCAGGCGGCCACAGGAGAGCGGCTCTACGAGGGAACCCCTGTGACCCGAGCCGGCCGTACCCGTTACACATACGACGAGCAGGGCCGAGTCACGCTGCGCAGGACAAGAACGTTGAGCGGCACAGTTCTCGCCTGGCACTTCCAGTGGGACGCAGAGGATCGCCTCACTGATGTGCGTACCCCTCAAGGAGCGCGCTGGCGCTACCTCTACGATCCGCTGGGCCGGCGGTTGGCCAAACAGCGTCTGGCCGCGGACCACCGGATAGCCGAGACCACGACCTACCGGTGGGACGGCGCCCTGCTGGCCGAGGAACGCACCGGCGGGACTGCCCTGGTCTGGCACTACACCGCATGTAGCGTCCCCGCGGTGCCGGCATGGTCATGGCCTTGCAGGTGGGCTACGGCCGCTGCCTGCGTCCGAGTGCACCGGCGAGGCTCCGGCGGCGCCACCGGAGGTCGGCGGCGAAGGCCGGCTTCGCAAGACAGGCGAACGTTCCCCAGTGGCCATCGCGCTCGTTCAGCACGACGGGCGCGTCACCGGGAGTTGCTCGCGGGTGACTCCCCCAGGCGTACATCGCCGCGCGACACCGCTCACCCTGCCGAGAACTGGGGCTCGCTCAGTTGCCCGTCCAACGTGTACGAGGAGTACAGGGGAACCGCTGCTGCTGGTCGACGCGTGCCATTTGGAGCGCAAGACTGGGCGGGGTTCTACACGCACGAATGGCACCACGGAGTTGTGGACCAGGTCGGCCCACAACTGTCCTGCCTGGCAGCGCTCCTGCCTGTGCACTTCTCGGAGAGCAGCAGCCCGTACTCGCGGGGTGAGTTGAACGCCCGCCCTTCATGGGCCGACGGCATCCGACGTATCACCGGCGTTGGGCGACTTGTCCCTCATGGCGCCAGCCTGTCACACTCATCCGACTTCTCGACTGTCTCGGTGAAGGAGACGATCAGACGCTTCATGGCGTCGGCGTCCTCGTGATCAGAACCGTAGGCCTGAACTCCGGTGTAGAGCTCTTGCTTGTACTTCGCGTCAACGCAGTCCTGTGTCTTGCCGAAGGCCTGGTTGTCGGAATACACGTACCGCCCCGCGTCCGCGGTCTTCTCCACCCGCTCGAGGGTCTGGCTGCGGAGGAAGTACGCCGTGTCACGGCCGCCCTGCCACCATTTCTGCACCGTTCTGACGGCGAGCTTTCCGTCCACGGACACATCGCACCAGGTCGCCGACGGGTTGACGTCGGGCTTGACGGAGAGCTTCTTCCCTGGCGGGAGGAACGGCGTGAGCTCCTTGGTGTCGAACCGTATGCCGCAGAGGGTGCCCGGCACGGAATAGTCCCTGGTCTCCTTGTCGGCGCCGCATCCTGTGACCGTGGCGGCCAGGACGGCGAGAACGATGGTGGCGAAGGCAGGACCGGAGGGTGTTCCGGGGACCGGTCGACGGCGGGTCATGGTGGTACCTCTCGAGGGCTGCTTGGTATTCGGGTGGGGCTCGGCGACTTTGTCAGGACGTTGTCCGGCGACCCGGGGCACGGCCGTCGACGATCGCCTGGGCGTTGTAGAAGCCCTGTTCACGCATTCCCGGGCCCAGGTCGTGGCGCTGTGGGCTGAGGCACCCACCGTGGCCAAGATGCTGACTCGTATGGGAGCCGCCGGGCTGGTCGAACGGTAACGCCCCAGGACCGCCGGGTCCTGCTTGTGGCCCTCACCGACAAAGGACGCGCCCTGTGTGAACCGGTGACCCGGATCTGGACGCCCCAGGAAGAGTCCACCCCAAGGACCTGAGCCCGACCGAACAGAATTAGCTCGAGCACCCGCTGGGCCGGGTCATCGCAAGCATCGACGCCCGCCGCGCCCAGGAAGAATTGGCCGCCCCCTCCAGGAACGGCCCGTCCCCAGGGAACGCGCGAACCTCCCCCGAGGCAATCGACGATCCGGACGGCGTCTCTTTTGGTGCGGCCGGAAATCGCTTCCACAGTGACGACAGACGAAGCCCTACCCGAGGAACGACAACCGCACCCGCCGGTCCGCATTATCGACGTTCGTGTCGACCAGGCAGACGGACTGCCAGGTCCCCAGCTCCAGCCTCCCCCCGATCACCGGCAAGGTGGCGTGCGGCGGTACGAGTGCCGGGAGTACGTGGTCGCGGCCGTGGCCCGGGCTTCCGTGGCGATGGCGCCAGCGGTCGTCGGCGGGAAGCAGGGTCTGCAGTGCGGTGAGGAGGTCGTCGTCGCTGCCAGCTCCGGTCTCGAGGATTGCGATCCCTGCGGTCGCGTGAGGCACGAAGACGTTGAGCAGGCCGTCTCCGCCGTGGGCGACCCGGGTGAGGAACTGTTCACAGTCCGCTGTCAGGTCCGCGACCGTCTCGGTCCGTCCGGTGGTGACGCTCAGCAGGTGCGTGGTGAATGAGGACATGGCCCCATTCTGTCGCCGCCGGGGAGGACCGCGCCCCCGGGAAGATCGGGGAGCCCGAAACGGTTGGTAGAAATGTGAACAACTTTGGGGTCCGCAAGGTGGACGTGATCGTCATCGGTGCGGGGCAGGCGGGACTGTCCACCGCCCACCATCTGGTGCGCGCCGGCTTCGAGGTCGACCGGGACTTCGTCGTTCTCGACCACGCGCCCCGGCCCGGCGGCGCCTGGCAGTTCCGCTGGCCGTCACTCACCTACGGCAAGGTGCACGGCATGCACTCCCTGCCCGGCATGGAGCTGACGGGCGCCGACGACGACCGGCCCTCCTCGAAGGTGATCGGTGAGTACTTCGACGCCTACGAGCAGCGGTTCGGGTTGCGGGTGCACCGCCCGGTCGAGGTGAAGGCGGTGCGCGACGGCGAAGGCGGCCTGCTGCTCGTGGAGACCTCCGAGGGCACGTACGCCACGCGGGCCTTGATCAACGCGACCGGCACCTGGGACCGGCCGTTCTGGCCGCGCTACCCGGGTCAGGAGACCTTCCGAGGCCGGCAACTGCACACCGCGGACTATCCGGGGCCGGCGGACTTCACCGGCCTGCGGGTGGTCGTGGTCGGCGGCGGGGCGTCGGGCACCCAGCATCTGATGGAGATCGCCGACGTGGCGGCAGAGACGTACTGGGTCACGCGGCGCCCTCCGGTCTTCCGGGAGGGCCCGTTCGGCGAGGAGCAGGGGCGGGCCGCGGTGGCCATGGTGGAGGAGCGCGTACGCCGCGGGCTCCCGCCGCGGAGTGTGGTGAGCGTGACCGGGCTGCCGGTCACCGACGCCGTCCGCCGCGCACGCGAGCGGGGAATCCTCGACCGGCTCCCCATGTTCGAGCGGATCACTCCGGACGGGGTGGTCTGGCCCGACGGCCGGGCGGTGGAAGCCGATGTGATCCTGTGGGCGACCGGTTTCCGGGCAGCCGTCGATCATCTGTCACCGCTCAGGCTCCGCGAGCCGGGCGGGGGCAACCGCGTCGAGGGCACCCGGGCGGTGCGGGACCCTCGCGTCCATCTCGTCGGCTACGGCCCGTCCGCCAGCACGATCGGCGCCAACCGGGCCGGCCGGACGGCGGTCCGCTCGGTCACACGGCTGCTGGAGCGCGTGCCCGCCTGACTGACTCGGCAAAGGCGTCCGCGAAGGCCCCCGGAGCGGAGGGCAGCTCGTCCGGACGCGCGGACGTTCCACACTCTGCCACTCAACTCCCCCACGAACACATTGGATTCCCGCGCTCGCAACGAACTGCCGAACTGCATGCCGTGACGGCGCGTGTCCGCAAATGCACGATGCACCCGCACCCGCACCCGCACCCGCACCCGCCCGCACGGATCTCCCCGCCACCTCGCTCGCCTACGTCCGCAGCTTCGCGGAGCGGCTTGTCCGGCCGCCTGCGCACCGGGGCGCGCGCACGCCGCCCCACGGTCTACGAAGCGGGGAGCGCTGCCGGCCGCCCCCCACTCATAGCCTGGAATCACCGACGGCGGGTCCGGTGAACGGCGGCAGGGCCGCGAAAGCCGGATCGACGGTGACCGCCTCGGTGAGCGCGTCGAGCGTACGGCGCACCCGGCTGAGCGGGTGCTCCGGGAACTTCGCGTCCCACTGGGCATGGTCCGCCACGTGGAAGGGAAGGCCGCCCTGCACGTCGGGAGCGTAGGGGTGCGGACGGAAGTACGCCTCGGGCCCGACTTCACCCATGACCACGGCTTCCCGCATGCCTGTCATGCCACGCTCGGGCGCCTGGACCTTCACCACGGTGCTGCACCCCTTCCGGGGCACCGTGAAGCTGCCGATGAACACCTGCCCGCTGGGCTGCCGGGGCAGCGGCAGCGGCAGCGGCAGCTTGAGTATCTGCCGCAGTGCGGGCAGTCCGCCCAGACGTTTCGCCGACGCCTCGATGAGTCCGCCGCCTGCCCGCGCCGTCCGGTGGGTGAGTGTCCTCCGCAGCGCCGGGCCGTCGTCCAGGCCGGCCGGAAGGTCCGGAGGCAGGTCGAAGTAGTGCACGGACAGCACATCGCCGTCGTCGTTCAGCCAGGCGTCCCCAGGGGGACCGCCTGCATGGTCCAGGGGCCGGTATCCGGGGAGTCCCGCCCCGCGCAGTGCTCTCATGGGGGGCGATCATGCCGCACCGCCGGGCAACTCCGCAGCCAGCTCGGCACCCGCAGGGTTCAGCGACCGGACACGGGCCGGGATCACGGGACTCCCGGATCACACCTCGGGTTCCACCGTCGTCCCAGCCCTCAGTCCTGAGTCCCTCAGTTATCAGGTCTCAGTCCTCAGCTCAGTTCTCGGGTCACTCAGGTGGCGGCAGCGGCCGGATGGCTGTCGCGGCGGATCAGAGCGGCATAGCGTCCGTCCTGTGCGAGCAGTTCCTCGTGCGTACCGCGCTCGGCCACACGGCCTGCGTCCAGTACGACGATCTGGTCAGCGTCCCGGACGGTGGAGAGCCGGTGCGCGATGGTGAGAGTGGTGCGGCCCTTCGACAGGGTGTCGATGGCTTGCTGCACGGCGTGTTCCGTACGGGTGTCGAGGGCGCTCGTCGCCTCGTCGAGGATCAGCACGGGCGGGTCCCGCAGAATCGTGCGGGCGATAGCCAGCCGCTGCTTCTCGCCACCCGAGAACCGGTACCCGCGTTCGCCGACGAGGGTGTCGTAGCCGTCGGGCAGCCCGGCGATGTGATCGTGGATCTGCGCGGTCCGGGCCGCGGCCTCGATCTCCTCGTCGGTGGCGTCCGGTTTGGCGAAGCGGAGGTTCTCGGCGACCGAGGCGTGGAAGAGGTAGGTCTCCTGGGAGACCACCCCCACCGCCCGGGCCAGCGTGTCGAAGTCCAGGTCGCGCACGTCGACGCCGTCGATGGTGACTCGTCCCGCCGTGACGTCGTACAGCCGCGGCACCAGGTAGCTGAGTGTGGACTTGCCCGATCCCGTGGGCCCCACGACGGCGAGGCTGTTCCCGGCGGGCACCGTCACGTCGATTCCGCTCAGGGTCGGCCCGCTCGTCGTGTCGTAGCCGAAGGTGACGTCCTCGAAGGCGACCTCGCCGCGGATCCTGTCCAGCCGGACGGGCTTCTCGGGCTCGGTGATGTCCACCTCGAGGTCCAGGTACTCGAAGATGCGCGCGAACAGGGCGAGGGACGTCTGCATCTGCACGCCGGTGGAGAGCAGACTCACGGCCGGCCGGAACAGGCCCTGCTGGAGCGAGACGAACGCGACCAGGGTCCCGAGGGAGACCGCCGTGACACCCGACTGCATGGTGAGGCCCGCGGCCCAGTAGATGACGGCGGGCATGGCGGCCATCACGATACCGATGGTCGACATCCTCCAGCGCCCAGCCATGTTGGAGCGCACCTCGAGGCCGACCAGGCGCTCCGATTCCTCGGAGAAGGCCTTGGTGAGCGACTCGGAGCGGCCCATGGTCCGGCCGAGCAGGATGCCGCTGACGGAGAGCGACTCGGTCACCGTGGCCGCCATCGCGGCCATCTGCTTCTGGCGCTGGGTGGTGATCCGCTTGCGCTCCCGGCCGACGCGACGGCTGATCCAGACGAAGACGGGCAGCAGGAGCAGCGACACCACTGTCAGCCGCCAGTCCAGCGCGAGCATGGCGACCACGGTGGCGATGACGGACGTGAGGTTGGAGACCAGGGAGGTCGCGGTCGAGGTGACCGTCGCCTGCATCCCCCCGATGTCGTTGGCGATGCGGGACTGGACCTCGCCCGTGCGGGTCCGTGTGAAGAAGGCGAGCGGCATCCGCTGCAGCTGGGTGTAGACGGCGGTGCGCAGGTCGTGCATGACGCGCTGGCCGACCGTCGTGGAGATCAGTGTCTGGAGAACGCCGAAGACGCTGGTCACCACGGCGGTGAGGATCATGCCGAGCGCGAGCAGCGTGAGCAGGCCCGTGCGGCCCTGCGGAATCGCGGTGTCCAGGATCTCGCGGAGCAGGAACGGGGAGGCGACCGATACGAGGGACGAGGCGCCGACCAGCAGTCCCACGACGGTGAGCCTGCCGCGGTAGGGCCGGAAGAGCCGGAAGATGCGGCGCAGCTCGGCGGGTGGCTGCCCGGCTTCTGCTGCTGGAGGTGTCCAGGCGGGTTCGTCGGGTTTCATGGGCTCCTTCGGGAGTGTGCGGCGGAAGACCGGCTCGGGGTGCGGCGGGTCACGTCGGCCGACGTGACCCGGACCCCTGGCCCGGCAGGCGGTCAGGGCTGCCGGAAGGTGGCAGGCGAGCCGGTCCTGGTGAGCCTAGCTCATTGTTACCTCTGTTCACAATGAACAAGGTCCTGATAAAGTTCCCCCATGGACTCCCCCGACTCCGACGGCATGCTCGCCGAGCAGCTGCTGCGGCTCACGCGCCGCCTCCAGCGCATCCAGAGCCGGCAGCTGGAGCCGATCGGCATCACTCCGGCCCAGTTCCGCCTGCTGCGCACGACCGCGCACTGCGAGGCCCCACCCCGGATGGCCGATCTCGCCGAGCGCCTGGACGTCGTCCCACGGGCGGTGACCACGCTGGTCGACGGCCTGGAGGCGAGTGGCCGGGTGCGGCGCGCGCCCGATCCGGCCAACCGCCGCGTGGTCCGTATCGAGATCACCGAGGAGGGGCGGGCCGTGCTCCGTTCGATGCGCGACGCGCGGAAGGCCGCCGCGGAGGAGATCCTGGCTCCGTTGACCGCCGAGCAGCGTGAGGTGCTCGGCGGGCTGCTCACCGCTCTGGTCGACGGAATGCCGGAGCGCCGCCGCTGCTGAGGCACCCGGTGCGTCCACCGCACCACACCGTCGAGGGGATCCTGACATGCCGCTGCTGGAGCCGGAGCCGAAGGCCCTGCGGCCTCGTACGGAACGCGCACCGTCCCCCGATCGGGTGCCGGGCCGGATGGCGTCGGGGACGCCGGCGGATCTGCGGGCGGGTCTGACCGCTCTGCTCGGTCCGGAGAAGGTGCTGTGGAGGGTCTCCGACCTCGTGCGGTATGCCTCCGATGCCAGCCCCTACCGCTTCCTGCCCCAGGTGGTGCTGGTCCCGGAGGACCTGGACGACATCTCGGCGATCCTTTCCTACGCGCACGGCAACGGCCGCAGCGTGGTCTTCCGTGCCGCCGGGACGAGCCTCAACGGCCAGGCGCAGGGCGAGGACATCCTCGTCGACGTGCGTCGGCACTGGACGGGCGTCGAGGTCCTGGACGGCGGCACCCGGGCCCGTATCCGGCCCGGGACCACGGTTCTGCGGGCCAATGCCGCCCTCGCCCGGCACGGCCGTATCCTGGGCCCCGACCCTGCCAGCGCGATCGCCTGCACCGTCGGCGGTGTCGTGGCGAACAACGCCTCCGGGATGACCGCGGGAATTCACAGGAACTCCTACCGCACGGTCTCCTCGCTGACCTTCGTCCTGCCCAGCGGCACCGTGGTCGATACGGGCGAGGCGGGTGCGGACGGTCTGCTGCGGGGCGCCGAACCCCGCCTCTGCGCCGAGCTTCTGGCCCTCAAGGCGGAGATCGAGGCGGACGAGCGGCTCACCGCCAGGATCCGCGCCAAGTACGAGATCAAGAACACCAACGGCTACCGCCTCGACGCGTTCCTCGACGGATCGACGCCGGTCGAGATCCTGCGGGGCCTGATGGTCGGCTCCGAGGGCACGTTCGGCTTCATCTCCGAGGTGGTCTTCGAGACGCTGCCCCTGGACCGCCACGTCTCCTCCGCGCTGTTGTTCTTCCCCTCGCTGACGGCCGCGGCCGCGGCGGTCCCGCTGTTCAGCGAGGCGGGGGCGATCGCGGTGGAGCTGATGGACGGCAACACCCTGCGCGCCTCGGTCCGGGTCGACGGTGTCCCCTCCGACTGGGCGGCGCTCCCCCAGGGCACCACGGCCCTCCTGGTGGAGTTCCGCGCACCGGACCAGGACGCGCTCGCGGCCTGTGAGCAGGCCGCGGCTACCGTGGTGGCGGGGCTGGACCTGGTGACCCCGGCCGTCTCCGTCACCAATGAGTTCACCCGGGACGCCGCGACCGTCTCCGGGTACTGGAAGGCGCGCAAGGCGTTCGTGACCGCTGTCGGCGGCTCCCGCCCCTCGGGAACGACGCTGATCACCGAGGACTTCGCCGTCCCGCCCTCCCGGCTCTCGGAGGCCTGCGAGGCCCTGCTCACCCTCCAGTCCGTCCACGGGTTCGACGCCGCTGTCGCGGGCCACGCGGCGCACGGCAATCTGCACTTCCTGCTCGCGTTCGACGCCGCGAGGCGGGCCGACGTCGACCGGTACGCCGCCTTCATGGAGGAGTTCTGCACGCTCGTCGTCGACCGGTTCGACGGGTCGCTGAAGGCTGAGCACGCCACGGGCCGCAACATCGCGCCCTTCCTCGAGCGGGAATGGGGTGCCGCAGCCACCGACCTGATGTGGCGTACGAAGAAGGCCATCGATCCGGACGGCGTCCTGGCCCCCCGGATCGTCCTCGACCGGGATCCGCGGGCACACCTGCGCGGGCTCAAGACCATCCCCGGGGTCGAGCCGGTCGCCGACCCGTGCATCGAGTGCGGGTTCTGCGAACCGACCTGTCCCAGTGAGGACCTCACCACCACACCGCGTCAGAGGATCGTGCTGCGCCGGGAGATGATGCGGCAGCCGGGCGGTTCGCCGGTGGAGGCGGGGCTGCTGGACGATTACGGCTACGACGCGGTGGAGACCTGCGCGGGCGACTCCACCTGCAAGCTGGCGTGTCCGGTCGGCATCGACACCGGGGCCATGATGAGGGACTTCCGCCATCATCGGCATTCCCCGCGTGAGGAGCGGGTCGCGGCGCTGACCGCACGGCACTTCGGGGTCGTCGAGGCCTCGGCGCGGATCGCCGTCGGGGTGGCCGGCGCCGTCACCCGCCGTGGCGGTGACCGGCTGCTCGGGACCGTGACCCGGCTCGCCCGCAAGGCCGTCCACCCTGATCTCGTGCCGGAGTGGCTGCCGGAGATCCCCGGCGCCGCCCCCCGCACCCTGCCGCCCACCTCCCGGGCCGGTGCGAGCGCGGTCTACTACCCGGCCTGCGTCAACCGCATCTTCGCCGGTCCGGCTGACGAGGGGGCCTTGTCGCTCGCCGATTCCGTCGTCTCCCTGTCCGCGCGGGCCGGCAGCCCCGTGTGGATCCCGGAGGACGTCGCGGGTACCTGCTGCGCGACGATCTGGCACTCCAAGGGGTACGACGTCGCCAACGCGGTCATGGCCAACCGCGTCGTGGAGGCCGCCTGGGGCTGGACCGCCGGTGGGGTCCTGCCGCTGGTCGTCGACGCGTCGTCGTGCACGCTGGGCCTCGCGCACGAGGTGGTGCCGTACCTCACCGAGGAGAACAGGGCGCTGCACCGGGAACTGACCGTGCTCGACTCGCTCGTGTGGGCCGCCGACGAACTGCTCCCCTCGCTGACCGTATTCCGCCGGACGGGTTCCGCCGTCCTGCACCCGACCTGCTCGATGGAGCATCTGGGCGACGTGGCAGAGCTGCGCGCGCTGGCCGAGGCCTGCGCCGAGGAGGTCGTCGTGCCGGACGACTACGGCTGCTGCGGGTTCGCGGGCGACCGCGGCATGCTGCACAAGGAGCTCACCGACTCGGCGACCGCCAGGGAGGCCGCGGAGGTCAACTCCCGGGAGTACGACGCCTATCTGTCGGCGAACCGGATGTGCGAGATCGGGATGGACCGGGCGACCGGCCACCGCTACCGCTCGGCGCTCATCGAGCTCGAGCGGGCGACGAGGCCCGTCCTCTGATCTCAAGCCCCCGGCGTGGCGGCGCCCCGGGCACCCGTACGAGCCGACGGCCCCGGCGCCCCCCGAAATAATCGGTTGCCCCGGACGGGGTCAGGAAGCGAACCTTGCACGGTTTGGTCCCCCCACTGTGCCACGAGATCCGCCACGGATCTCTGCTTCCGATCCTTGGGACGTCATGCAGATTCGAGATCTTCCGTATACGGATCCCGGCGATCCCGACGTACGGTCAGGCCCCCGGTTCCTGTTCTGGCTCGGGCGCAGTCAGCTCACCGGCCAGCTGAAGTCCCTGTCCTGGGGGCTGCTCCACCACTGTGCGATCGCGGGCCTCCCGCTGGCCGTCGGCCTGGCGGTGCAGGCCGTCATCGACCGCTCCGGCCGGGATCTCGCCATGGCCGGGGCCCTCCTGGTCGTCCTCGGTGTCCTCATCGCCGTGGGCGACACCATGCTCCACCGGACGGCGGTCACCAACTGGATCACCGCCGCGGCACGGGTGCAGCAGCTCCTGGCTCGCAGGACCGCCGAGCTGGGCTCCGCGCTGACCCGGAGGGTGGCGGCGGGTGAAGTGGTGGCCGTGAGTACGGGCGATGTCGAGAAGATCGGCTGGTTCGTCGAGGCGCTGTCACGTTTCGTGGCCGCCGCGACCGCCCTCGTGCTGATCTGCGTCGGGCTGGTCCTCTACCTGCCCTCACTCGGTGTGCTGGTCGCGATCGCGACCCCCGTACTCGCACTTGCCGTCCTGCCGCTGCTCCCCCGGGCGACCCGCCGGGCGGATCAGCAGCGCGAGAAGGCGGGCCGGGCCACGGAACTGGCCTCCGACACGGTCGCCGGGCTGCGCGTGCTCCGCGGCATCGGCGGCGAGGAGCTGTTCCTCGACCGCTACCGGCGTGCGTCCCAGGAGGTTCGCAAGGCCGCTGTGCGCAGTGCCCGTATGTGGGCGCTCATCTCCGCGATCCAGGTCTTCCTGCCGGGGGTGCTGCTGATCTCGCTGGTCTGGTACGGCGCCGCACTGGCCCGGGACGGCCGGATCGACGTCGGTCAGCTGGTCACCGTGTACAGCGCGGCGACCCTGATGCTGTTCCCCCTGCGCAATGTCGAGGAGATCGCCATGGCGTACTCCTTCTCCCGGCCCTCCGCCCAGCGCGCGGTCCGGGTGCTGTCCCTGCGCCGCACCACGCGTCCCCCGACGGCGGACACCGCCACGCCCCGGGGCGACCTCTACGACCCGGTGACCGGCCTGATGGCTCCGCAGGGCCTGTTCACCGCCGTGGTCTGCGGGGACCCCGACGAGGCGGGGCGGCTGGCGGAACGGCTCGGTGGCCACGCCGAGCCGGAAGAGGACTCCGGACCGGCCCCTTCGGTGCTGCTCGGCGGTGTGCCGCTGGACGAGCTGCCGCTCGACACGGCGCGGGCCGCGGTACTGGTGCAGGACAAGGACCCGGTGTTGCTCTCCGGGACGCTCCGGGAGCTGATGGACGTCCCCTCCTCCGGCGCCGTGACGGTCGGGGACGCGCTCGCCGCCGCCCGGTGCGGTGACGTGCTGGACGCGCTGGCCCAGGCATCCGTCGACGCCGACGGCGACCCGATGAACACCCGTATCACCGAACGCGGAAGGTCGTTGTCCGGCGGCCAGCGTCAGCGGCTCGCGTTGGCCCGCTCGCTGGTCACCGACCCGGGGACGCTCGTACTCGACGAGCCGACGTCCGCCGTGGACTCGCACACGGAGGCGAGGGTCGCCGCCGGTGTCGAGGAGCTGCGCCGGGGACGTACGACAGTGGCGTTCGCCTCCTCCCCCCTGCTGCTGGACCTCGCCGACCGCGTCGTCCTCCTTCGCGGGGGCACGGTCGTCGCGGTGGGCACGCACCGCGAACTGCTGCGGGACGAACCGCTGTACCGGGCGGTCGTGACACGAGAGACCCAGGACGAGTCCGTGGCGCCGCCCGGACAGGACGGGATCACCGCGATCGACGGCCTCCGGCAGGTCCGGGCGGTCGAGGAAGTCGAGGAGACAGCATGATCGGCCTGGCACCACCGGAGTACGATCCGGCCGCCCCGGAGTCGGCGACGACCCTGCCGGTCGGTACGCCGACGACCGTACGGGCGTACGTACGCGCTCTGCTGCGGCGTCACCGCAGGCCCTTCGCGGTGCTGATCGCCGTCAACGCGGTCGCGGTGATCGCGTCGATCACCGGCCCCTACCTGCTGGGCGGGCTGGTCGAGGACCTGTCGAACGGCGTCACCGAGCTCCATCTGGAACGCACGGCCGCCGTGTTCGCGCTGGCACTGGTCGTGCAGACGGTGTTCACCCGGACGATGCGGCTGCGCGGCGCCATGCTCGGGGAGGAGATGCTGGCCGATCTGCGGGAGGACTTCCTCGTGCGGTCGGTCGGGCTGCCTCCCGGCGTCCTGGAGCGGGCCGGTACCGGTGACCTGCTGTCCAGGATCACGACGGACATCGACCGCCTCGCCAACGCGATGCGCGAGGCGGTACCGCAGCTGGTGATCGGCGTGGTGTGGGCCGGGCTGCTGCTCGGCGCGCTGACCGTCACCGCCCCGCCGCTGGCTCTGGCGGTACTCATCGCGCTTCCCGTGCTGGTCGCCGGCTGCCGCTGGTACTTCCGGCGGGCGCCCTCCGCCTACCGTTCCGAGGCGGCCGGTTACGCGGCCGTCGCCGCCGTGCTCGCGGAGACCGTGGACGCCGGACGGACCGTGGAGT